>JAJTBI010000031.1 GCA_021286935.1 Geobacteraceae bacterium | reverse complement strand
CGATTATGTGATGAGCGCCTGTGCCACCTGCGGCGGTGCCTTGCACCGGCTCTATCCGCTGGTGGTGGGTAAGCGAAACCCTGAACTGCGAGAACGACTTGACCGGTTGGCCGCAAAGACGGTGGATGCTGCCCAGCTGTTGGCCCAACTGGGGCTGAAGCCTGCTGAAACAGGTGCCGGTGCCAGCGGCAAAATTACCTACCATGATCCTTGTCATCTGCGAACCCGCAAACTTACTGCCCAACCACGGGATCTGATCAAGGCCACTCCCGGACTTGAGCTGGTGGAGATGGAAGGGGCTGACCGCTGCTGTGGTCTGGGTGGCACCTTCAATGTCTATCACTACGGTTCATCCATGGAAATCAACGACCTTAAGAGCGAGGCGATCATCGCCACCGGCGCAGATGCCGTAGCCACCGGCTGTCCCGGCTGTATGATGCAGCTGGATGACGGTCTGAAACAACACGGTTCTACTATTGAGGTGGTCCATACCATGGAGCTGCTGGCACGTCAGCTTTTGGAAGAGTAAAAAGCCTGATTTAGTGCTGTTAAAATCGTTATAGTGATACTGTTGTCAACTTTGTTGCGAGTAAAACTATTTTATTGACAATATAACTGGTTTTGTATACAAACGCCGCACCAAAACAGGTTTATATTCCGGTGGATTAGGTGATGAGCAGCGAATTCAATATTGGTGCAAAAATCAAAAAACTTCGATTGGCGAAGAAGCTGACCCTCCAGGCCGTTGCCCGGGAGACCGGTTTTTCGCCTGCTCTCATTTCCCAGATCGAAAACAATAACGTTTCTCCCCCCATCGCTACCCTCTCCAAGATTGCACGTTTTTTTGATGTCAAGATCGGCCACTTCTTTGCTGAAGAAGAGGAAGAGTGTCGCTACGAGATCGTGCGTGCTGATGAGCGCAAGCTGATGCCGCGGGTCATCTCCCGTGCCGGTACCAGTCAGGGCTACTCCTATGAGTCGCTGTCGTGGCGCAAACAGAACAAAAAAATGGAGCCGTTCCTGCTTTCGGTCATGGAAAAGGTCTCGGAAGAGAACACCTATAGTCATGATGGCGAGGAGTTCCTGTTTATTATGAAGGGAACCGCTGAACTGGTGCTGGAAGACCAGCGCCATGAACTGACTGAAGGGGATTGCGTCTACTTTGACTCGTCTCTGCGGCATCGTCTGTTGTCCAAGGACGGAACCGAAGTGCAGGTGCTGGCGGTGGTTGCCCGATAGTCGATAGTTGATCCGTTTATCTACCTTGTAGATTTTGTCCGTATATTACACTGCAGAGGAAGGATGGTTCAGATGTCCAAGAAAGCGATCAAGCCCTCACTGAAGAACCCGTTTGCCCCACCGGAAACCGTTGAATTTACCATTCCCGGCGAGATTCCCGGTAAGAAGGGCGGCTATGAAGAGGCGATGAAAGAAGGTCATGACCTGATTCAGCGCCCGATCAAATCGGTTAGTATTGCCCAGATTGAAAAACAACATTTCAAAAAGCGGATGACTGTCTGGGAGCGGATCAAGGTATTAACTGAGAAGGAACCCAATGTTCTGTTCCAGAACTGGGGTAAGAACCTTGACGGTGCCTCGCTGGTCACCGGTATTCTGAATGTGAATGGCCGCGACGTGGCGTTGTATGGCCATGACTTTACCGTACGGGCCGGTTCCATTGATGCCACCAACGGTCGCAAGCTTGCCCTGCTGTTTCAGATGGCTGGAGAAAAGGGGATTCCGGTCATCGGTATGAACGACTCTGCCGGCGCCTTTGTGCCTGCCGGTGTGGGTGGTCTGGATGGTTATGCCGAGGCCTTCACCGCCCTGCGCAAGATCAGCGGCGTGGTTCCTTCCATTATGTGTATGTTCGGCTTCAACGCCGGTGGCGGTTCCTATCTCCCCCGTCAGGGCAGCTTCGTGATCCAGCCCAATGACACCTTCTTCGGTCTGACCGGCCCTGGCGTGGTCAAGTCAGTACTGGGCGAGGATGTTACGCCGGAAGATCTGGGTGGCCCCAAGGTGCATGGTGCCTCCGGTGTGGCAGACCTGACGGTTGAGGATGAAGTGGGTGCCCTGCGTGCTGCGCTGCAACTGCTTTCCTATGTGCCTGATAACAATAGTGTTGCTCCACGCTTCCGGCAGACCAGCGACCCGCTGGACCGCAAGACCTGGGAGATCAATACCCTGCTCAAGAAGGCATTCAACTCACCCACCGGCTTCAACACCCCCTTTGATGTCTCAATCATGATCCAGCAGATCTGTGACCATGGCGACTATTTCGAGATGCAGCCGGACCGCGCCCGTGAGGCCGTGACCGCCTTTGGTCGCCTGGGTGGCAATGTAGTCGGCTTTGTGGCCAACAACTCTGCTGTTGCTTCGGGTCAGATCTCAGTGGATTCCGCCTACAAGATCGCCCGTTTCAACCGTTTCTGTAACATCTACAACATCCCGATGATCTTCATGGAAGACACCACCGGCTTCCTGCCCGGTCGTGAGCAGGAGTCACGCGGTATTGTCCAGGCTGGCCGCGCCATGCTGGATTCCATCGTTGATATCCGTACCCCACGCATCCTGCTGATCATCCGGAACGCCTACGGCGGGGCCTATGCCTCCTACAACAACTACCCCACCGGTGCTGATCTGGTTCTGGCGCTGCCCACCACCCGTCTGGCGGTTATGGGGCCTGCCGGCAAAGAGTTTGTCTACAAGGATGAGCTGCGTAAACTGCGTGGTGCTGTCAAGGATAAGGTCAAGTCCGGTGTTCAGGAGCGGGTTGCAGCCGGTATGGATGCCGGTCAGGCCACCAAGGATGCCGAGAAGGATGTGGCTGACTGGCTGAGGATTGAAGAGGCTGCACTGAACCTCCGCTATGAAAAAGAGTTGATGAATCCGAAGGAAGGTCTGGCTTTGGGCTCCATCTCATCGCTGGTCATGCCTACCGACCTGCGTAAGGTACTGGGCGAAAATATGAACTTCCTGCTGCGGCACTATAAGCCCGGCCCGATGCAGGCGATCCAGCGCGAGTTCCACTAACCTGTCATTACTTAACTCATTGATTCTAATTGGAGATATAAGCCCATGCCTCAGACCGACTACTATAAGCACAACCCCCTGATCCACCGGGATCGCCGATTGAGCAAGTCTTCATCCGAGTGGGTCCGTTCTTTTTCCTGCGAAGATCTGAAACCTCTGATTGTCTGCCGTGGCCCGATCCGTAAGGAAGCCATGGATGTCTATCAAGAGATGGGGATCAGCCACTACGGCATCCTGCTCTCAGAGAAAGACTCCATTGTCTATCCCAATGCCCTGGCACCTGAACTACGCCAGTTGACCGATTCTAACCGGGTTCACCGGGTACCTGACTACTCCGGCGCCAGCAAGGAGGAGCGGGTTGAACGGATCAACCAGATCATCGGTATTGCCAAGGACAACGGCTATGATTCCATCTTTGCCGGCTATGGCTTCATGGCAGAAGATGAAGAGTTTGTGGCTGCCATTGAAAAAGCCGGCCTCAAGTTTATCGGCCCCTGTGCTGCAACCCAGGCCCGGGCCGGTAAAAAGGATGAGGCTAAACGGACCGCCCTGCTGGTGAACGTCTCTGTTACCCCCGGTGTGGATAACGTTACTGCCCGTACCTTGGTCAAGAAGCATGACAGCCGCGAGAAGCTGCTGGCCCTGGTCAAGGCAGAAGGGCTTGAGTGCGATGCCAAGATCCTGAAAGATGCCAAGTTGCCACTTGAAACCCTGGCTGATCATATCCTGATGACCTCCTACGCCAAAGGGCTTGACCTCTATACCATTGAGGAACTCTGTGCCCAGGTGCAGGAAGAGGTGGCTGAGCTGTTCCGCAAGTATCCCCAAAGCCGTTTCCGTCTTAAGGCGATTGGTGGCGGTGGTGGTAAAGGCCAACGGATTCTGGGCGCCTCTTTGCTGGGGACCAAGAATGCTGATGAAAAAACGATTGCCAAGGCTGCTGCTGAGGCTCCGGCCATGGTGCGCGAGGTACTGCAGGAGGTTAAGGCCAATGGCGTTGGTGATAACAAGAACGTCCTGATCGAACTGAACATTGAGCAGACTCGCCATAACGAGATCCAGCTGCTGGGTAACGGTGACTGGTGTATCTCCCTTGGCGGTCGTGATTGCTCCCTGCAGATGCACGAGCAGAAACTGCTGGAGGTCTCGGTAACCCAGGAAGGGCTGCTGGCTGCCATTGCCAAGGCTAAGACTGACAAGAGAAAAGAAGAAGTCATCGCCCTTGAGTCTGATCTGAAGGTGCTGCAGCGGATGGAAGAAGAATCAGCCCGCTTTGGCCAGGCCGTTGGTCTGGATTCTGCCTCCACCTTTGAGTGTATTGTGGACCGAGATCGGCATTACTTCATGGAGGTCAATACCCGGATCCAGGTGGAACACCGGGTAACCGAGCTTTGCTACTCCCTGAAGTTCACCAACCCCAAGGACAAGAACGACTTCTTTGTCGTTGAGTCGCTGGTAGAGGCGATGGCCCTCCTGGCAGAGCACAAGCAGCGTCTACCCAAGCCGGAACGGGTCGTGCGTTTCAATGCCTCAGTGGAAGCCCGCCTGAATGCCACTGATGCCTCCCTCTCCCCCCATGCCGGCGGTATGATCCGTTACTGGTCCAAGCCGATCAAGGGCGAGGTACGGGATGACCAGGGAATCAGCATGCTGAACCCCGACACCAACCAGTTCATGAAGTACAAGGTGGCTGGTGCCTATGACTCCAACATCGCCCTGCTGCTGACCAAGGGTGAAGACCGCCTCTGCAGCTACGAGCGTCTGTCAGAAGTGCTGCGCAGCACCACCCTGCGGGGCAGTTCGCTGGCCACCAACCTGGAATTCCACTACGGTCTGGTCAACTGGTTCCTTGGCCGCAACGTCATGGCCAAACCAACCACCCGTTTTGTGGTACCGTACCTGACCCTGGTGGGTACCCTCAAGGAAGAGGCCAACAAGCTGGATGTGGTTTATGCCTTCTTCCAGATGAAGAAGCATTACGCCAAGCTGGTAACTGAGCAGTTTGGTGATCAGCCGGATGTGCTGGCAAAAGAGCTGAAGAACATGTCCGCCTTGCTGGATCGTAAAGGCACCCTGATCACCCGTCCGATGGAGCGCTTGCTGGATGATCCCCATCTGCTGTCCGGCTGGTTGTCGGTTAATACCAAAAACTTCAAGATTGAAAAAGGGAAAGTAGTCTGGCTGCGTAACCCGCTGGGTGTGCTGCGTGACACCTATGACTACCTGCATATGGACTACCGTCCCCATAAGCCGGCTGCCGAGATTATCTGGGATCACGATAATGAGCTACTTCAGCAAGGGCTTGATTTCTCACGCAAGATCCGTGAGCATTTCGGCCTGCACAAGGACGAGTACGACAAGCTGAATGAGATCCTGCACAAGGACAAGCCGCAGGGTGGTTTTGATCAGGAAATGTGGGACCAGATCCGCTCAGCCCATTACGGCTTTGAGGTTGGTCTTGAGATGCTGGGCATGCTGTTCCTGATTGGCGAGAATACCAAGTTCTGGGATATGAAGGTGTTGGATGACCTGGAAGTGGTGATCCCTGACTATCTGACTGATCTTGACCTGCAGGCCCGTATGAAAAAGATTCTGGTGCCACCGCCAGCCACTAAGGCTGATGAGATCGTGGCGGTCTGCGGCGGTATGTACTATGGCCAGGAAGCTCCGGGACTGCCTCCCTTTGTGACTGAAGGGATGCACTTTGAGAAGGATCAGCCGCTCTACATCATCGAAGTTATGAAGATGTTCAACACCATTCGGGCGCCGTTCTCCGGCACCATTGATAAGATTATTATGGAAGGTGGCGACGGCACCATTGTCCAGAAAGGACAGCCGCTGTTCAAGATCACCCCGGATGAGCGGTTTGTTGACGTTGATCCGGCCCTGGTTGAAAAAGAAAAGCGTGAGCGTACCGCCACCTACCTGAAGGCGGTGCTGTAGCTAGCCGGTTGAATGAAGGTGCTGATAAAGGCTCCAGATCCTGTATCTGGGGCCTTTATCACTAGTACATGATCAAGACAATCACTACGAGGTAACTATCATGGCAACATTTGATAAGAAAAGCGTGCAGGATTGGGAAAAGCTGGCTGCCAAAGAGATCAAGAAAGAAACCACGGCACCATTAACCTGGGATACCCCTGAAGGGATCGCGGTCAAGCCGCTCTATACCCAGGCTGATCTGGAAAAGCTTGAAAATACCGATACCATGCCCGGTTTTGCGCCATTTTTGCGTGGTCCCAAGGCCACCATGTATGCCGGACGTCCTTGGACCGTGCGCCAGTACGCCGGCTTTTCTACCGCAGAAGAGTCCAACGCCTTTTATCGCCGCAACCTGGCTGCCGGTCAGCAAGGGCTTTCAGTGGCCTTTGACCTGGCAACCCATCGGGGCTACGACTCTGACCACCCCCGCGTGGTTGGCGATGTGGGTAAGGCCGGTGTTGCCATCGACTCAATCCTGGATATGGAGATTCTGTTCAAGGATATCCCGCTGGCCGATGTCTCGGTCTCCATGACCATGAACGGCGCCGTATTACCGATCCTGGCACTCTACATTGTGGCTGCCGAGGAACAGGGGGTGTCCCAGGACAAGCTGGCCGGTACGATCCAGAACGACATCCTCAAGGAGTTCATGGTTCGTAACACCTATATCTATCCCCCAACCCCATCCATGAAGATTATTGCTGATATTATTGAATATACCAGCAAGTATATGCCCAAGTTCAACTCCATCTCCATCAGCGGTTACCACATTCAGGAGGCAGGTGCCAACAACGTACAGGAACTGGCCTTTACCCTGGCCGATGGTATTGAATACGTCAAGGCCGCCCTGGCCAAGGGGCTGGAGGTGGATCAGTTTGCACCGCGGCTCTCCTTCTTCTTTGCCATCGGCATGAACTTCTTTATGGAGATTGCCAAGCTGCGGGCTGCCCGTTTCCTCTGGGCTGAGCTGATGTCTCAGTTTAATCCCAAAAATCCGCTCTCCCTGGCCTTGCGGACCCACTGTCAGACCTCTGGCTGGAGTCTGACCGAGCAGGACCCGTACAACAACGTGATCCGTACCACCATCGAGGCCATGGCAGCGGTGCTGGGCGGAACCCAGTCCCTGCATACCAATGCCCTGGATGAGGCGATTGCCCTGCCAACCGAGCATTCTGCCCGCATCGCCCGTAACACCCAGTTGGTGATTCAGGAGGAATCCGGCATCACCAAGGTGGTTGATCCGCTGGCTGGTTCTTATTATGTTGAGTCTCTGACCGCCTCCCTGATTGAAGAGGGTCGTAAACTGATCGCCGAGATCGACAGTCTGGGCGGCATGACCAAGGCGATTGAGTCCGGTATGCCCAAGCTGAAGATTGAAGAGTCTGCCGCCCGTAAACAGGCCCGGATTGATATTGGCAGCGAGGTGATTGTCGGAGTCAACAAGTACAAACTGGCAAAGGAAAACCCGATTGAGACCCTGGATATTGACAACACCGCCGTGCGGGAGTCGCAGATCGCCCGCTTGAAGAAGCTACGGGCTGAGCGGAACGAGTGTGATTGTCAGGCTGCGCTGCAGGCCATTACAGCAGTGGCAGAATCCGGCCAGGGTAACCTGCTGGAGGCCTGCGTGGATGCAGCCCGTAAGCGGGCTTCAGTGGGTGAAATTTCTGATGCCATGGAAAAGGTCTTTGGTCGTCACAAGGCAGAGATCAAGCTGGTTTCGGGGGTATATGGAAAAGTGTTCGAACAGAGCGAAGAGTTTAGTGCCTTAAAGAAAGAGGTGGATGACTTTGCTGAGGCAGAGGGGCGTCGTCCACGGATTCTGATCGCCAAGATGGGGCAGGATGGCCACGATCGTGGTGCCAAGGTGATTGCCACTGCCTTTGCTGATGTCGGTTTTGACGTGGATATGGGACCTCTGTTCCAGACCCCGGAAGAGACCGCCAAGATGGCAGTTGAAAACGATGTCCATGTGATCGGTGTCTCCAGTCTGGCAGCCGGTCACAAGACCCTGGTACCGCAACTGGTGGCAGAGCTGAAGAAGCTTGATGCCAGTGATATCGTTGTGGTTTGCGGTGGGGTTATTCCACGTCAGGATTACGAAGAGCTGTATGCTGCCGGTGCTGCCTGCATCTTTGGACCGGGCACGCCGATCACCAAATCGGCCCGTGAGACCCTGGAAGCGATTAAAAAGGCGAAGTAAACAATTTATATGGAGTTACACACACTCGCCGATAACATCCGAAAAGGGAATATCCGTGCCATGGGCAAGGGGATTACCTTGATCGAGAGTAAGAAGCCTGAGCATGCCCAAAAGGCTGCTCAGCTACTTGATCTGCTGTTGCCTCACACTGGAAACAGTTTACGTGTTGGCATCACCGGCGTACCGGGGGTTGGCAAGAGTACCTTTATCGAGGCCTTTGGCAGTTACCTGACCAGTCAGAGACATAAGGTTGCGGTATTGGCAGTAGACCCCTCATCTCAAATTACCGGCGGCAGCATTCTGGGTGACAAGACCCGCATGGAAGAACTGTCCCGCGATCCCAACGCCTTTATCCGCCCCTCGCCGGCTGGTGATACCCTGGGTGGTGTTGCCCGGCGTACCCGCGAGACCATGCTGCTCTGCGAGGCAGCCGGTTATGATGTTGTGATCGTTGAAACCGTAGGGGTTGGGCAGTCAGAAACCACCGTGGCCTCCATGGTGGATTTCTTTATGCTGCTGCAACTGGCCACTGCCGGTGATGAACTGCAGGGGATCAAAAAAGGGGTGATGGAACTGGCTGACGCCATCATCATCAATAAGTCCGATATTGACCAGCAAAAGACCGCACTGGCCCGGCAGCAGTATGAAAACGCCCTACATATCCTGCGACCCAAAAGCAAAAACTGGATCGTGCCGGTACTGACCGTCAGCGCCCTACGCAACGAAGGTGTGCCAGCAGTGTGGGGTATGCTGGACAGCTTCCGTTCTGTCATGCAGCAGTCTGGTGAGTTCGGGGAAACCCGCAAGCGACAGTCAGTGGACTGGATGTGGGCACTATTGATGGATGATCTGAAGGGGCTGTTTCTTAACCACAAGGATGTGAAGGGAGTCTTCCCGCAGGTGCAAGAAGCTGTGGCACAGGGGATAACGACACCTTCGGCAGCGTCCCGTCGTTTGTTGGATGTGTTCAGGCGGTAAGGCTTTATGGAAACACGGAGACACCGAGGCACGGAGAAAACCCTTTTTGATAGCGATTTAACCGATATTGTAATTGGCTGTGCCATTGAGGTACATCGTGCGTTAGGGCCAGGTTTGCTAGAGTCTGCATATGAAGAATGTCTGTGTTACGAGCTCGCCGCCCGGGATTTGACTTTTGAAAAACAGAAGAACGTGCCTTTACAATATAAGGATGTTCGGCTGGAAGCTGGCTACCGTTTGGATCTGTTTATTGAAAACAGGCTGGTTGTTGAATTGAAGTGTGTTGAGAAGATACTACCGGTACATGAGGCACAACTCATGACATACTTGAGGTTGACCAAGGTGAAAACTGGCCTGATTATAAATTTCTTTATACCGGTTTTGAAGGATGGAATCCGTAGAATCGTTTATTGAAAGTATGGGATGATAAACACGGAGACACAGAGGCACTGAGAGAAACTAAAACCAAATAGAGGGTAAAAACCAAAATTGTAATCCATTGTTTCGAATTTTTCCTCTATTCTCAGAATTTTAAGCTATTGATCTTCTCTGTGTCTCCGTGCTTCCGTGTTTCAAAATAAAAGGAGACACAGAGGCACAGAGAAAGTCTGAAAACAGAATTAATAAGGATAAAGCGAAGGCCTTTAACTCTCGTATTTTGATTTTGTTTTACCTCAGCTTGTTTGTCTTTGATCTTCTCTGTGTCTCCGTGCCTCCGTGTTTCAACATGAAAGGATCTTTAACATGTTACAAAAAATTAACCATATCGGCATCGCCGTGCAATCTTTGGATGCTACCCTGCCGTTTTATCGTGATGCGCTTGGCATGACCTTCAAGGGTGAAGAGGAAGTTGCCGAACAGAAGGTAAAAGTGGCCATGCTGCAAGTGGGTGAGTCCAAGATAGAGCTGTTGGAACCTACCAGCCCAGACAGCCCCATAGCAAAGTTTCTGGAAAAGAGTGGCCCCGGCATTCACCATATTGCCTATGAAGTAGAGGATATTAAGGTAGCCATTGCCCATATGCTGACTCAAGGGGCGCGGATGATTGATGAGCAGCCACGTAATGGAGCTCACGGAACAAAGATTGCCTTTGTTCACCCCAAAAGTAGCAACGGCGTCCTTACGGAGCTCTGCCAAAGCGGGCACTGACGTGCACTTAGAGGAAGTGTTGTTAAAAAAAATGCCGTTTTATTCTTGACAGTCGTTTTATTTATAGTATTATTGCCCATGATTACTAGAACATATAAGTAGTAGAATATTTGAATGGAAGTGTAACTTGCTTGAAATATTCAAATTTATATGAAGGGTGGTGAGACTCCCAAGCAATCAAAAAAGTAACACCTCAGAAGAACATTTCATTTTTTAGGCAGTACATACACCACATGAAGGAGGAAAGTTTCATGACTAAGTTTCAAAAGCAGATGTTGACCATCGCCGCAGCCGGTGCCCTGACCGCCGTAACTGCCCTTCCTGCAATGGCCTTTGAGAACGAGTTTCACGGTATCTTTAACTTCAACACTGTCCTTTCTAACTACAACACTGGTTCAAACGGCGATGTTAACCCTGGCTCTTCTACTACTAACTGGGGTGACAAGCGGAAGATGAACAACTACTTTGAGCAACGTACCCGTATTTTGTACACTGCCAAGGCTAGTGACGATCTGAAACTGGTCACCGGTTTTGAGATGAACACCCGCTTTGGTAACGCTGGCCTCACAAATGCTGTGAACGGTGCTAGCAGCTATTCGACCAGTACCTATACGGTAAACGGCGGTGGCGGTCGGATCGATACCGATACCACCAACATCGTTACTAAGTGGGCCTACCTTGATTTCAACGTGGGCAAGAACTTTAATGCCAAGCTTGGTCAGATGCCCTATAAAGACACCATCAAGGGCCTCTTGGTTGATGCCGATATGCCGATGATCCTGACCACCACCAAGCTGGGCAACTATACTCTGGGGCTGGGCTACTCCCGCTTTGCTGACGATTCAGCTAACGCTGGCACACCTACAACATCTCGTCTTGGCGACGCTAATAAGGATTTGTTTGTTCTGGACAATACCTTTGCGCTGAGCAAGGACACCAAGGTTGCCTTCTCGTACTACCTGCTGGCTGACTACGCCTCATCATACAATGGTAACGTAGCTTCCACTGCTACCAATACCTCTGCCGCCATCTTGTCGGGCCATACATCACAACAAGCTCTTCAGCTGCATACCTTTGGCCTCTCCGGCGAGACTAAGATTGGTGCCCTGAATCTGTCCGGCTTTGCAGCTATGCAGGCTGGTAATCAGAGGGATTGGGTTACCCATACTGGTTCTAATGCCACCAGCCGTAACTTCCACGGTTGGGCTGCCAACGTGGCTGCCAACATGAAGATTGGTTCAGGTACTGCCAAGACTGCCTTCCTGTACACTTCGGGCAGCAACAACACCAATCCGGCGCAGTACAATGGCTGGATTAGCACTTCGGTTAACTCCTACAACGAGTCTGGTATGATGATTCTGGCTCGTAATACCGGCAACAGCCCTACCTCAACGGATCAATACATTCGTCGCGATGTTACCAACATTGCCTTGGCGACTCTGGGCTATGATGCCATGCTGACTGACAAGGTCAGTCTGAACGGCAACGTTGGTTTTGGCTGGGCACCAGCTTCGAACGGTGCGCCAAACGATAACGCTCTTGGGGCTAATCGTCCTAATGCAAGCGACTTCATGGGGACCGAGATCAACCTTGAGGCTGGTTACCAATTGTACAAAAACCTGAAGGTGCTGGCACAGGGCGGCTACATGATCTTGGGTGGCTACTACAAGAATTCTGCCTATAAAAATAATGGTCTTACTACTACCGCTAATGCAGTTGATCCTGAAAACCCCTATACTATGCGTCTGCAGGCTCGTTACAGCTTCTAAGCTGTTAAAGTGGCATAAAGCGTAGGGCAAGACTAGGCGGCATGGGAAACCATGCCGCCTTTGTTTTGACAGTCCATGGGTGATATGGCATACTTTTACAACTTTATGGTGTCTTACTTTTATTAATGGTCTGCCTTGGAGGGATTATGAAGCGTCTGGTGCTGATGATATTTATGCTGTTTGTAACTGCACAGGCCTTTGCTGGTGGTTCGCAGCTCAGGGTGTATGTGGGTGAGTTTAATGCTGTAGGGGGGGCGCAGGCAACAAGTGATACAAAAGCTGCACTGCAAGCACTGTTGGCCTCCCGTCTGAATAGTGACAAGCTGTTGGCGGTGAGTAGCACCTCTGAGGCAGACGTGCTGCTGATCGGAACCTATTTGTCTATAGGCAAGCAGTACAATCTGGATGCTGTTGCCAAAACAGTTTCTGGCCAAACCATTACTCGCAGCTATGTGCAGGGTGAAGGCGGACATGAGGTGTTGTTTAACGCTGTTGGCAGTTTAGCTGATAAGCTTTCAGCTGATCTGATTAAAAGATATGAAGCTGGTGGTATTCCTCGTGCCGCTGCGGTTGTTACTTTGCCGTCAGCGACAAAGCCGCAAAATAGTGACATTATGCGTGCAGCAGCCCCTGTTGATTCCGGTGATTTGCAGCGTTCACCACAGGGTGATATAATTCGTCCTCAGGCCTTTTACCGAGGTGCTCCTAACAAAGGTGAGATCAAGCGACTGGATGGTATGTTTAATCTGCTGGCAATGGGTGGTGTGGATGCAGATGGCAAGCGTCTCATTTTTATAGCGCAAGACCGGTCGGTGCAACTAATTCGTGAGGGAGAAAGTCGGCCCATTACCGGTTTTGGCCTGGATGTAAACAACAAAATCCTCAGTCTTGATTATGTTGATACAGATGGCTCAGGTAAGTCGGTATTGTATGTGACCGTGGTAAGAGGTGGCGAGGTCGCCTCGCAGGTCTGGGAGTTAAAAAACAATAAATTGGTTAAAGTGGCAGATGATATCCCTTACTTCTTTAGGGCAATCGCCCTAGCTGGCGGTCCTTTAAAGCTCTATGCCCAAGAGCAGGGGCGTAAGGCTGACCGCTATTACGGTGATGTGTATGAAGTGGCATTACAGGGCAAAAAAATGGTTAAAAAAGCTAAAATTTCAATGCCTCGCTACGGTAATGTCTATAGCTTTAACCAGTTTAAGCATCCCAGTGGTGAACTGTTGACTGTGGTGTATCATGACGAAAACTACCTGATTGTTTATGATAAGGATCAGAAAGAACTCTGGCGTAGCAATGATGCCTTTGGTGGTTCCGAGCTGTTCTATAAGGTCGAAGATGATGCAATGATTAACCCGACAACTGACAAGTATCGTTGGTTCTTTATGAATCAGCGGATACTGGTTACATCAAAGCAAGAAGTTTTGGTGGGCAAGAATGAAGGGTTCTTTGTGATTGGTAATGCCCGGATGTACAAGAAAGGCGCGGTCTATAGCCTGTATTGGAATGGAGCCGCCTTGGAAGAGGTCTGGCGAACCAAAGATACCCAGAACTATATGCCTGATTTTACCTTTGATGAGGCCAAGAGTGAATTGTTGCTGCTGCAGCTTACCCAACGTGAAGATGTGCTGATGCGTACCAAGGGGGCCAGTGCCCTGCAGATTAAAAAAGTGGAATAGTCGTTATCCTTAAATTGATGTTAAGGCGGCATGGGAAACCAGGCCGCCTTTTTTATTGAGGCAGGCAGAAGGCGCTGTGACGATGAATAGCTTAGCTCCCTTTCAATTTGTTTAAAAACACAAGCGGGTCGTCTGAAAAATCACTGAAATTTTCACTGGTTATGATTATTGGGGCTGCAGCGGGAAACTGTTTAATAAATGCGTCAAGACCCCGCGATGTCTTTTTACGACCTGATTTTACCTCAATAGCATACAGTTGGTTGCGGTGCCGGTAAACAAAGTCAACCTCCAGGCTGCTTTCACGCCAATAACAAAGTTCACCCGGCAATTGAAGCAGTTGTGCCCCAACAGCAAGTTCAAAGACTCGTCCACGTACCTCAGGGGTGGCTAGTACGTTAGGCCCTTCGTGCATACTAAAGAGAGCAGGACAAGCAGGCAGCATTTTGGGGCTTGAGCTTCTGGTTAGATGGCTGCGCGTTGAGTATTTGGGTAGGGGATACATTAAAAAGGCCCCGGCATACAGCTCGATATAGTATTTAACCAGATCAGTATTGCCCTTCTCCTGTAACTGGCCAAGCAGTTTAGTGTAGCTGACCTCTTGTGCCGGATAGCGACAGAGTATCTCGAACGCTTGCCGAAACAGGGCTGGATTACCAACACGATTGTTAAGCAGAATGTCTTTGCCAATAACCGATTCTACGATAGATTCTTTTAAATAGGCGTACCACCGTTCAAAATTATCCTCATACGCCACTGCTCCTGGGTAGCCGCCATAAACCAGATAATGATCAAGATTATAGTCAAAGGCCTGTTTTAGTTCTGAAAAGGTCCAGTGATAGATTTTGGTCAGCTCAAAACGACCGGCCAAGCTCTCGGTCAACCCTTTTTGTATCTGTAATGAGCTTGATCCCAGTACTACAAGCCTGACATTGTGGCCATCCTTGTCCCAAAGTGCCTTGATGGTTTCAGACCAGTTTGGAATCTTTTGAATCTCATCAATCACCAGAAGAGCGGGTGATCCCAGGCTTAAAGTGCGTTGCCACTGTTCAAGAAGCCATGTGCGATCAGTACTTAACAGATCATCGGCATTTGCGTATAGATGGGGAAGGTGAGACCGGGACAATAATTGTCTTACTCCGGTTGTTTTGCCAACTTGTCGTGGGCCCACCAGTACCTGAATGCGCGGATGCTCAGCAGTTAGTCGGTTTTCAAGTTCTGTTACAAAATTGCGTTCAAACAGTAGTGTCATGGTTGGTGTCATCCTGGGGTGCCAGATTAATAGATTTGTGGAGCGTAGTTGATATTGATAGACGTGTCTAGTAAAAATACTAGTCTTGTCTATTAATAATAAATGTGGTGGTGGATGAATAGATTTGGCTTGCCTTTATTTTGACACCTGCCGGGGGATATGGCATACTCCTCCGGCTTTTGTGCGTCTGTGGTTACTGAAAAGAAGGTAGAATCAATTGATCGCTAAACTTATTGATACCTCATTACCCCGTGGGGTGGCTGATTACCTGCCGGGCCGGGCTGCCTGCCTGTCCGAGCTTGAGCAGCAGGTGTTGCGTGTAGCCACTGCCTGGGGCTTTCAACAGGTTTTGCCCCCTGCTCTGGAGTTTGAGGATGTGCTGGCTATCGGTATGGGTGAGGGGTTGCGTGCCCGGACGTTCCGCTTTGATGACTGGCAGACCGGTCGTCTGCTGGCCATACCACCGGATAGTACCCCGCAGATTGCGCGGATTGTTGCTACGCGGTTAAAAGATAAGCCGCTACCGCACCGGATCAGTTATGCCGGGCGAGTGCTGCGTCATGCAGAGCTGCAAAGCGGTCGCAGTCGTGAAATCATGCAGGCTGGTGTTGAGCTGATCGGTCTTGATTCGCCTGAGGCTGATGCTGAGATGGTGGCCATGGCGGTTGAGGTGATGAACGCTGCCAAGCTGCGTGACTTCAAGGTGGATCTGGGACAGGTCGCTTTTTGCCAAGGGGTCTTTGAGGCTTCGGGTCTTGTTGGAGCGCCGTTGCAATTAATCCGTCAGGCGGTTGCGTTAAAGGATTCTTCAACAGTAGAGATGCTGCTTGGGCAATACCCTGTCTCTGAAGCCTCCAGGCGTGAACTGCTTGCTCTGCCGAGATTGTTTGGTGGGTGCGAGGTGCTGGAAGAGGCAGGACAGATAGTGCAGAACCAGCGATCCCGGCTGGCCTTGGAAAATATTAAAGAGGTGGTTGCCATCTTGGGTCTCCACGGTGTAAGCAACTGTCTGACCATAGATCTCGGAGAGACCCGTGGGCTTGATTATCATACCGGTCTGACCTTTGAAGGCTTTGTGCCGGGGATTGGTGATGCCCTGTTCAGTGGTGGTCGCTATGATGATCTGATTGGTCGTTACGGTTTTGATGCTCCGGCAACCGGCTTTACCTGTAACCTCTTTAGTCTGATGCAGGCTCTTGAGCTTCAGGGGGAGCTGCAGCATGAACAACGTGATCTGCTGGTTTTTAATGGTGCTGATGATCGTCGTGAGGCACTTGGACTATCTCGGGAATTACGGCAGCGTGGCTATGCGGTGGCGCGTGATATCATTAAGCGTGATCTTGAGGCATCACTGACCTATGCTGCCCAATCCGGCATACGTGCTGTGCTGGTAATTGCTGACAGTGTAGATGAACAGAATAAGTACCGGCTGATACAGGTGTCAGATCGGGTTGAGCAAACTATATCGCGTGAACAGCTTTTGGCGCAGTTTTCGCCGCGAAGCTGAAACAATTCAGGAGTGCATGAACAATGGCAAATGTAGTGGTGGTGGGTGCCCAATGGGGCGATGAGGGTAAAGGCAAGGTTGTTGATATCTATACCGAGTATGCAGACGAGATCGTCCGCTATCAGGGGGGCAACAACGCCGGGCATACGCTGGTGGTGGGTGATGAGAAGGTGGTGCTGCATCTGATCCCTTCGGGTGTGCTGCATGCCGGTAAGCGTTGCGTGATCGGTAATGGCGTGGTGCTTGATCCTGAGGTGTTTATCATGGAGGTCAACCGACTGAAGGCAGCCGGTCGCCTTGAAGATGATAGCACCCTGCTGCTTTCTGAGTCGCTGCATATCATTATGCCGTACCATAAGGCAATTGATATTGCCCGTGAAGCCAAGAGCGGAGACAAGAAGATCGGCACCACCGGTCGTGGTATTGGTCCCTGCTATGAGGACAAGATCGGCCGTCGCGGTGTCCGGCTGATGGACCTGATTGATCCGGTGGCTTTCAGCCGTAAACTGCGTGAAAACCTTGAAGAAAAAAATGCCATACTGGAACGGCTTGGTGAAGAACCGCTGAACTATAACGAGATCTATCGTACCTATCAGGACTTTGCTGAGATCTTGAAGAAGTATATGGCTGACACCTCACTGGTGCTGTCAAAGTCAGTTGCTGCCGGTAAAAAGCTGTTGTTTGAAGGTGCTCAGGGTACACTGCTTGATGTTGACCATGGTACCTATCCCTTTGTTACCTCCTCTTCCACCTGCGCTGGTGGTGCGGCAACCGGTACCGGTGTTTCTCCCCGTGAGATCCATGAAGTTGTCGGTATTTCCAAGGCATACGTGACCCGTGTTGGTAGCGGGCCATTCCCTACAGAGTTGCTGGAGGAAACCGGCGAAAAGCTGCGTCAGGTAGGGGGGGAGTTTGGTGCAACCACCGGTCGTCCCCGTCGTTGCGGCTGGTTTGATGCCATGGTGATTCGCTATGCGGTCAGAATCAATGGTCTGACCGGTATTGCGCTGACCAAGCTGGATGTGCTGAGTGATTTTGAGACCATTAAGGTCTGTACCGGCTATACCTTTGAAGGTCAGGCGCTTGAGACCCTTCCTGCAAAGCTTGAGACCTTTGAAAATTGTGTGCCGGTGTATGAGGAACTGCCAGGTTGGAATACCGATATTACCGGCGTGCGTTCATTTGATCAACTACCTGAAAATGCTAAGAAATATGTTAAACGTTTGGAAGAGTTGGCTGGTTGTTCGATCGTAATGGTCTCGGTCGGTCCACGTCGTGATCAGACCATGATGTTAAAAAATCCGTTTGGTGAATAAAAAAGCATTGACATTGCCGATCGATCTGTTGTAAATAGAGATTCCTTGAGCCGCTAGCTCAGTTGGTAGAGCACCTGACTTTTAATCAGGTGGTCGCCGGTTCGACCCCGGCGCGGCTCACCATCATGCGTCCCCATCGTCTAGCCCGGCCCAGGACACCGCCCTTTCACGGCGGCGACGCCGGTTCAAATCCGGCTGGGGACGCCAATTAAAATCCCGGACATTGTCCGGTTTGAGCACAGAAGCCCACGAGCAATCGTGGGCTTTTCTGTTTGTGCGCACAATAAAAAGTCCCCGCCAGAGGCGAGGACTTTTTTAGCAATTACGGGGGGAGGCTTTTACGCCTCCTCTTTACTGTTTCAGGATGCCAGATATTCTTTGATTTTGCTGGCCAGTGTCTTGTAGATCCGTTCAGTCTCTGCCGGGTCACGTTCCAGCAGGGTAACCCGAAAGCCTTGCAGGCTGGTTGCAAAGGATGAAAGCGGTACCGTGCAGATGCCGGTGGCTGCCAGGGTGTAATAGACAAAACGTTTGTCCGGGGACACGCCAGGCTGGTTGACCAGTGATTCAACCAGATTGCGTACTTCGTCATTTGCAATAGGAAGGCTTTGGCTGTTGTTTAAAACCCCTTCCTTGAAGGCGACAGCCATGTAAAAGGCGCCATTGGTACGGTTAACCAGCAGTCCTGGCACTTCCTTGAGGAAGTTGTAGGTGATGTTGCTGGATTTTTCGTAGAGGCTGATCCGCTCCTTCAGGTAGACCTGATACTGGGGATGTTGCATGATGGCCGGAATCACGGTCTGTGGCAGGGTGGTTGAGCAGACCTCGTTCATCTTGCTGGTCAGGATCAGGTTGATATACTTGCGGAACTGCTCATCAGCCTGACCGTTGTAGACCTCAATCCATCCGCAGCGTGAGCCGGGCCAGGGGAACTCCTTGGAGATCCCTTTCAGGGAGATGGCTGGTACATCACCGATCACGTCGCTGATCGGTACCGTTTTTTCTCCGTTATAGACGACGTTGTTGTAAACCTCATCAGAGACGATGAACAGGCCGAACTCCTTGGCAATGGCAACAATCTGCTGCAAGCTTTCCTTGCTGTAGACCATACCGGTCGGGTTGTCCGGGTTGATGATCATGATGGCGCAGACCGATGGATTGTTTTGAACCTGGCTGCGTAGTTCTGCCAGATCAGGTCGCCAACCATTTTCTGGATCAAGGCGGAAATGCAGTGAAGGTGCATTGGCGTGTCCGACTTCACCCAAGGTGTGGGTAGTGTAGGAAGGAGACGGCATTAGGACGCGGGCATCAGGGGTCAGGCAGCCGTAAATCTTGGCTATGGCATCACCCAGGCCGTTGAAGAAGATAATGTCTTCAGGGGTAATCTGTGCGCCACCACGCTGGTTAGTGGTTTCACAGATAAACTCTCGAGTCTTCAGCACGCCACGGGTGTGGCAGTAGCCCCAGGTCTCGTTGTCCATCACCGCTGATGAGACAATTTCCTTCATCCAGCCAGGGATCTGCTCCCCTTTTACGATCGGGTCGCCGATGTTTTCCCAATTGATGGTGACGCCGCATTTCTGAAGTTTCTCGGCAACATTGACAATGTTTCTGATTTCATAGGTCAGTTCACCGGTTCCGGCCGGTACAAGCTGCACACGCATGATTTACCTCCTCCAGTATCTAAATTGACGACTAATAATAAAAAAACAGCCGCAGGCTGCATGCCTACGGCTGTTCAGTAACGGTTGTGTCGAAACGATCAGCGGGCAGCAGAGATCTCCGCGGCTGCGTCTGCCGCGGCGGTGATAGCTCGTGCTGCTGCGTTGATAGTAATCACAGGGTTCATGATTGGCACTCTTAGCATGTGCAGTGGCGGGCCGTCAACGGATTATTTAGTCAAAGAAGCCTCAAAGCCAACCAGCAGGCGTCCGTCACTGTCGCGCCACCTGATCCAGCCGCCGCTGCTTTGATCAAGCAGTACATAGGCCCAGTCACCCTGCCCCATGATCACCTTCATGGATTGCTTGGGGGGAAGTGGCTTCCCTTCCGCAGCTCCGGGACGGGCAACTACCTGAATCAATTTTTTAGGACTGTTGCGCAGAAACTGAATCTGCTTGCCTTTCAGGTACTGTTCCCAGGGAGTATAGGTCCAGCGGCGTTCCTGCATGATCCAACCGCTTCTGCCGGCGTCGTCATGTTCCACCTCCAGCCAGTCGCCTTTACGAGCTGTTACAAGCAGGGATGGCGGCTGGTCTGCACCAAACAGCCAGCTGTTTAGCTCTTTGATGGTGGTGGTTTCGACTCTGCAGCAGCGGGCAATACCGGGATCGTTATAGAGCTGGAGTGCATCAGTCACACCAACAGAGGAGATCTGCAATACGCCGATACCGCTGTACGGGCGCATTTTGGGGGCAGCAAGGAGATTAGCGGCGCTGCTGAACAAAATGACGATAATCAGGGAGAGTTGAAGATAGCGCATAGGTGCTGGAGGTAGCCGGATGCTTCGGGGGCGGTGTCCAGCGGCGCCCAGGAAGCAATCTCTGCATTACTAAAAGGAAGATAAGGGCCTGCCTTGGCCTCAAAAAAGATCGTGCCGGGTGCAAGGCTGACAGCAGTATGAAAAATGCCGTAGGGAATCGTGACAACCGCCTGGTCAGTACCTGCAACCAGTAGTGCCGTTTCAGTTACGTTACCGGAAGCGTCAAAACAGATCACCCCCAGCCGACCTCTCAGCAGGACAAAGGTTTCATCCTTTTCCGAGTCAAGGTGGCAATGGGGGCGGATATATGAGCCAAGTTCGATCGCATTCAGCAGACGATGGCAGGCCGATTCATTGGCTGGATGAAAGTTGTAGTTCATCCGCAACCGTGGAGATGTCTTGGCCTTTTCCGTCAGGTTATCTAGGATAGTGGTGTCAACAGTCAGCATCATACTAGAATTCCTGTCAATAGAGGGATGAGGATTTTTTTGTTCTGGCTGCGACAGGAGAGCCATGGCGCGGAGGCGTGCTATGCTGTACGCCGCACAAGCCATGGCGAAGCCTGGCGTGGTCAGGACGGGAAAAGACCATCCCTACATCTCTACCAGAGCAAACTGGTTGCCGTCCGGATCCGCCACCACCGCCATCTTGCCCCAGGGGGACTCTTCCAGCGGCTCAATAAAGGTTGCGCCCCCACCTTTCAGGCGATCACAAAGCTTGTCGATTCCTTTAACATTCAGGGAGATACCGGTATAACGCCCAACCAACGCCTTGGCATCATCCTGCAGTGCCAGGGCAATGCCAAGGGTGGTGCCGGAGCCGGGGAAAAACTCCATCATCATCTGGCTTTCACCGGCCAATGGCAGACCCAATAGATCAGCATAAAAGGTCTTGGCCTTTTGCAGGTCGGTCACAAACAGTACGATATTTTTCATGGAAACGGACATAGTCGCTTACCTCTGTGAAAGTCTGTGTACGCAGTCAACCATAAACTTGGCGTTTTCTGGCGGTACCGTGGGCAGAATGCCGTGGCCCAGGTTAAAGATATGGCCCGGACGACAGGCATTTTCATCCAGCACTCGCTTGACTTCCTGCTCAATGACGGCATGGGGGGCATAGAGGGTGGTTGGATCAAGGTTGCCCTGTACCGCCATCTCTGGCCCCAGAATGTCGCGGGCAGCGCCAAGATTGATATGCCAGTCCAGCCCCATCACATCGCCGCCAGCCTTTTGTACGGTAGGCAGCATGGTGCCGGAACCTTTTACAAAATGGATGACCGGGGTTTCCTTGCGGTTCAGCCCGTTGATCAGCTTGGTGGTATAGGGCAGGACGTATTTTTCATAGTCAGTGGGTGAGAGCACCCCGCCCCAGGTATCAAAGATCTGAATCGCCTGAGCACCGGCCTTGATCTGGGCATTCAGGTATTCCATATCCATCATGGTTACTTTTTCCATCAGGGCGGCATAGACTTCAGGTGCGGCATACATCATTCGCTTGATGGTGGCCCAGTCCTTGGAACCTTTGCCTTCCACCATGTAGCAGGCCAGGGTGAAGGGAGCCCCGCCAAAACCGATCAGCGGTACCTTGCCGGCCAGCTCCTTGCGCAGGATCTTGATCGCCTGCAGCACATAGGGGACATCGCTTTCAGGGTCAGGAATACGGAGCTTCTCCACATCAGCCATGGTGCGGACCGGGTTTTCAAAGACCGGCCCCGGTACAAAGTCCAGTTTCAACCCCATCGGCTCAACCGGGGTCAGGATGTCGGAGAACAGGATGGCTGCATCCACCCCCAGAATATCCACCGGCTGGATAGTGACCTCAGCAGCAAGTTCAGGTGTTTTGCACAGCTCAAGAAAACTGCAGCGGGAACGGACAGCCATATACTCAGGCAGATAACGGCCAGCCTGACGCATCAGCCAGACCGGAGTGCGGTCTACCGGCTTGCCCCAACAGGCATCAAGAAAACGATTGTTCATGGTATATACCTCGCAGATCTGGAAACGGCGGCACTATAGCATTATCGGCCCTGTTCGTGCCACAAAAAAGCCGTCAGACATACCTGTGCAGAGTGCTACGACTGATTGACTTTCTCTGGCTGTCGTTTATAGTTTTCGACTATGCCTGAACCTCACAAAACATTGATAGCTTGCCATGAATGTGATCTGCTGCTGCGGGAAATCCCTTTGCCGCAAGGTAAGGCTGCCTGCTGCTGTTGTTGCGGAGCAACACTGTATCGCAATCTTCCAGACAGTATTAATCGCAGCCTGGCCTTGACGGTGGCTGCTGCTATTCTCTATCTGATTGCCAATAGCTTTCCCATTCTGGGGATCAACCTGCAGGGTAACGGCAATGCGGTCACCCTTTTGCAGGCGGTACATGACCTCTGGAATCAGGATATGCCACTGGTCTCCAGCCTTACCTTTATAACCGCTATTTTGGTGCCGGCCCTGGAGCTGTGCTTAATGCTCTACCTGCTGTTACCGTTGTACCGTGGACATCTGCTGCCAGGAACCAGCCAGGTCATGCGGTTGTTACAGACCATCAAACCGTGGGGGATGGTTGAGGTATTTATGCTGGGGATCCTGGTTTCGCTGGTCAAGCTGGTGCAGGATTTCAAGATTATACCGGGAGTGGCGCTCTGGTCCTTTGGTGGTTTAACCCTGCTGCTGGCAGCACTGGCCTCTTCGTTCAATCCACGGGATGTCTGGATGCATCTGGATATAAAACAGCGCAGGGAGGGGTTATAGATGGAGTGGCCCGGCAGGTCAGCGGCAGGGCAGGGGTTCTGCGCCTGCCATGTCTGTGGTCTGGTTTCCAGGCTTGAGCAGGATGATCTGGCGGCCCGCTGCCCTCGCTGCAATACGCGGCTCCATTTCCGCAGGCCTGACAGCCTGCACCGTTGCTGGGCGTTTCTGATCGCAGCGTACATCCTCTATATTCCGGCAAATCTGATGATCATGATGGAGACCGGCACCCTGATCAGTTATCGTAAGGATACGATTCTTAGCGGAGTAATTCATCTCTGGCATAACGGTAATCCCGGTATTGCGGTGATTGTCTTTATTGCCAGCATTCTGGTGCCGTTGTTCAAGCTGGTGGTCCTGACCCTGTTGCTTGTTTCTGTCCGGCGTGGCTCAACCTGGGGGATTAAACACCGGATCCTGCTCTACCGGATTGTTGAACTGGTGGGCCGCTGGTCCATGCTGGATATTTTTGTGGTAACGCTACTGGCAGCCCTGGTGCAGATTCAGTCTTTTGCCACGGTTCGGGCCGGTAGCGGGGCCATCGCCTTTGGTGCGGTGGTGGTGTTAACCATGTTTGCCGCCATGGAGTTTGACCCACGTTTGATGTGGGACCCGCTGAGAAAAGAGAGAGAATTATGAGTGAAACAGCCTCGCAGCAAGAGACTGCACAATCGGCTGATATTCCCGATGCCATCGTTGATCGTCGCCGTCGCAGCTCATCACAACTGATCTGGTTAATACCGATCGTTGCACTAATTGTCGGACTTTCACTGGCAGTCAAGGCCTATATCGAGAAAGGTCCGGTCATCACCATCAGTTTTAAGAGTGGTGAGGGGATCGAGGCAGGCAAAACCAAGATCAAGTACAAGGATGTCCAGATCGGGCTGGTCCGGTCAATTACCATTGCCAAGGATCGTTCCAGTGTACTGGTTACCGCAGACCTGGCCAAAGAAGCGGCTGATTTCCTCAAAGCTGATACCCGTTTCTGGGTGGTGCGTCCCCGGATTACCGGTAGCAGCATATCTGGCCTGGGCACGCTGACCGCCGGCTCTTACATCGGCATGGATGTAGGCAAGTCAAAGGAGGATAAGACCGCCTTTACCGGATTGGAAACGCCCCCGGTGGTTACCATGGATATGCCGGGGCGTCAGTTTGTGCTGCAAGCTGCTGATGTTGGATCGCTCAGTGTCGGTTCGCCCCTGTTTTACCGGCATCTGCAGGTGGGAGAGGTGGTTTCATCTGACTTGGATAAAGATGGAGAGACCGTTGTGCTACGGGTTTTCATCCGTTCGCCCTACGATACCTTTGTCAGAAACAGTACCCTTTTCTGGCATGCCAGCGGCATTGATTTTAAGCTGGATGCCAATGGGATGACGGTTAATACGGAGTCGTTGCTTTCGATTGTGATGGGGGGGATCGCCTTCCAGACTCCGGATGATTTTGATGAGGCGCCCCAGGCAGAGCAGGGCAGGAGCTTTACCCTGTTCAGCAACAAGGATGAGGCGCTGAAACGGCCCGACAGCATTGTCGAAAATTATGTGCTGGTGTTTAAGGAATCGGTACGTGGCCTCTCGGTTGGCGCGCCGGTTGATCTACGCGGCATCACGGTGGGAGAGGTGACCAAAATCAAGGCAGAACTGGACCCATCAAGTAAAAATGTGGCCATGGCAGTCCAGATCCGCTTCTATCCTGAGCGGCTTAACCCCCGTTCCCAGGCATCCTCTGACCAGAAATCAATTGTAGACTCCCATAAACTGCTGGATGCCATGGTCAAAAAAGGTTTTCGGGCGCAGCTGAAAAGTGGCAGTCTGCTCACCGGCCAACTCTATGTGGCCCTGGACTTCTTTTCTGAAGCAACTCCCGCTAAAATCAATTGGGGACGGAATCCTGCCCTGCTGCCTACCATTGGTGGTAATATGGCGCAGTTCCAGACCTCATTGATGAAGATTGTGCAGAAGCTTGAAAAAATGCCCCTTGAAGAGCTGACCGGTGATGCTCGCAAGACCGTACAGTCTCTGGATACCACGCTGAAGAGCGCAGATAAGCTGTTGAAGAATATTGATACGTCGGTGGTGCCGGAGACGCGGCTGATGATGGAGGATGTCCGCAAGACCCTGGATGGTGCCAACAAGGCGTTGGCAGAGGTCAAACAGACCATGTCGGCTGATGCACCGCTGCAGGTTGACCTGCGTGACACCCTGCGTGAACTGGGTAAAGCTGCCCAGTCGTTACGGGTACTGGGAGATTATCTGGAGCGGAATCCGGAAGCCCTGATCCGTGGTAAGAAGGAGGATGTGCGATGAGTGTTAAACAGTTACTCGTCACTGTGGTTTGCGGCCTGTCTGGTCTGCTTGCGCTGGTTGGCTGCGGACGATCTCCCCAGACCTCTTTTTATACCTTAACGCCGTTGGTGGCGGATGCTACCATTCCCAAGTCAACAGGCCCCAGTATCACCATTGCGTCAGTGACGCTGCCAGAGCTGGTGGATCGCCCTCAGCTGGTGGTGCCGGATGGAGGAACCCGGATTGCGATCCTGGAAGGCCAGCGCTGGGCAGAGCCGTTAAAGTCGGCACTTCCAAGGCTGTTGGCTGAAAATATTTCCCGCCTGATGAACAGTGACCGTGTCTCGGCCTATCCCCAGCATGCGGCAATCAATGCAGACTACCGGCTATTTGTGGATATCCAGCGTTTTGAACTGTCTGGCAGCACCGTGGTAGTGGATGCGCTCTGGGAGATCCGTAGTGCAAAAGGAGTGAAGTCGCTGACCGGTCGTTCAAAAGCGGTTGAATCGATCGGCTCTACGGACTATGAAGCCGTGGTGGCCGGTTACAGCCGGGCAATGGCAACCCTGTCCAGGGAAATCACCCAATCCCTCCGCAGTCTGCAAACAAAGGAATGAGAGACACTATGTCGTTAATTGGTCAGTACAGCCGCCTGAAAATTGCTCGAATCACCCCGTCAGGTGCCTTTTTAGCCTCAGAACAAGGAGATATCCTGCTGCCGGGCAAGTTTATCCCTGAAGGTGCCAGGATCGGCACTGAACTGGAGGTATTTGTCTATCTTGATTCTGAGGATCGGCCAGTGGCAACGGTGCAGAAGCCGTTTGCCGTAGTGGGTGATTTTGCCCTGCTGACGGTTAAGGACACCAACGCCAAGGTCGGTTCCTTTCTTGACTGGGGCCTGGACAAAGATCTGTTGCTTCCTTTCAGTGAACAGCTTGCGCCGGTCAAAAAGGGAGAACAGGTACTGGTCTGTCTCTATCAGGATGCCAGCGGGAGAATTGCGGCCTCTGCCCGGCTGGACCGGTTCTTAAAGCCTGCTGATGCCTCCCTGGCAGAAGGTGATGCAGTGGATCTGTTTGTCTATGCCTATACGGACTTAGGGGCCAAGGTGGTGGTTAATAACCGCTATACCGGGGTGCTGTTCCGCAATGAACTGTATGCCAAGCCCAAGGCAGGTGAAAAACTGCGAGGCTATGTGAAAAAGATCCGGGACGGCGGCAAGCTTGATATCACCCTGCGGCGGGGAGGTGCCCAGGAGGCGCAGACGGATCGGGATCTGGTCCTGGCTGCACTGACTAATGCCACAGACGGTTTTCTGCCCTTAAACGATAAAAGCAGCCCGGAGTCTATCTCCGCGCTGCTGAAGTTAAGCAAGAAGAGCTTCAAAAAAGCGGTGGGTGGGCTGTATCGTGAAGGTCTGATCAGTATGGCAGAGGACGGTATCAGGCTGAAATAGAATGAGAAAAAATAAATCTAACCCCCCTCAATCCCCCCTTGTCAGGGGGGCGTTTAAAAACTGCCTTGAATGCCCCCTCCCTGATAAGGGAGGGCTGGGGTGGGTTTGACAGTACGTTGAGGAGCCGACGACGAAGCCAACGACGATAGCGCCTTGATCTGGAATCGGAATCAAAGAAACTCCTCAAAGTAGTCCAGATCCTTGTGAAAGGTCTCCTCCAGCCGCCAGAGCGAAAACAGGGCGATGGCCATGGTCAGGCAGCCCACAATAATCGCCCCCTGCTGCAGGCCAAACTGATTGCGGAAGAACAGAAACAGCATGGTG
>JAJTBI010000030.1 GCA_021286935.1 Geobacteraceae bacterium | reverse complement strand
TTCGCGAACCGGCCTTTCAGCAGGGTCAAGGGCAATACCCAGTACCACTAAGCCAGCCTGCTTCTGTTCCCTATACAGCTCGTTCAGTGAGGGCAGCTCCTGCACACAGGGGGGGCAGGTGGTGGACCAGAAGTTAAGAATCACAACTTTGCCCTTGTATGCGGAAAGGACCTGTTTGGCTCCCTGCAGATCCTTGAGGACAAAATCAGGGGCAGAGGTATTGAGCTTTACCGCCAGACAGGGAGTAGTGGAGAGCGCCAGGAGGCTTAGTAAAAAAAGCAGGACAACAAGGGGAGGTCGCATATCGTAGCTCCTCTACAGCCATCTCATTTCTCAAAAAAAGGGCTGTGTTAAACACCACACATTTTTAATGAGTATAACTTGATAACAACGGTAGAGTAAATAGATAATCACGCGGGGGGATGTCAAGCGGTAGAACAACCAGACAGACAAATGCAACTCTTAGACTGGGGTTTCCTCCCCAAACACCTCGGCAGAGAAGATATGGATCTCGCAATCTTTTTTCCAGGCCGTCTCCGGCAGGCCGGCCTTCAGGCAGGTATGACGCAGAAAGGTCTCCCGATCCCAGCCGTATTCTGTAGCCACCTGGGGCAACAGCACACCATGGGCATGGCCCTTAACCAGGTAGAGCCCATGAATGCCGACCTGAATCTCTTCAATGGACTGGATCAACTGCAACGGCGAGAGCACTGAGATCTCCAGCTGAAAATCAGCCAGATCAACCGGTCGCATCGGGTAAAAACGGGGGTCACGGGTGGCGGCAGAGACCGCCATTTCCCGCACGGTCTGCCAGAGCGGCTGCTGGGCCACAAAACTGCCGATACACCCCCGCAACTGCCCCTGCTGTTTGATGGTCACAAAGCAGCCGGAATGGGACAGCAATGCCTCTGATGGCTTTTCAATGCCAGGTAGCGGCTGGCCATTGACCTGTGCCACAATGGTTGCCCTGGCAAGCTGTAGCAACACCTTCTGTTCTGCCTTTTTCATCGTTCCCCCTAGCGGTACTGCTTCCGCCGAAACAGGCCGGTGGAAATACTCATGACCCGATCCAGAAAAAGCAGACCATCCAGATGATCCATCTCATGCTGGATTGCAACGGCCTCAAACCCTGTGGCAACAATCTCCCGTTCCTGCCCTGTTTCGCTATTCAGAAAACGGACCGTTATCTCTGTGGCCCGCTCAACATCGCCGGTATAATCCGGCACACTCATGCAACCTTCCCGCATCACGGCGTTGCCGCTACGGCTGATAATCTCCGGGTTGACCATACAGAGCTGTCCATGGTTGTTATCCTTGCCGTGACGACTGTTGGAGACATCCACCACACAGACCCGCAACCCCACCCCGATCTGGGGCGCAGCCACCCCCACCGAACCGGGACCGGCATACATGGTATCAAGCAGATCCTGTACCAGAGTATGGATAGCCGCATCTAGGACAGCAACTGGGTGGGCCATTTTTTTCAGCAGCGGGTGCGGGTATTTCAGGATCGGCTGAACCGCCATTACAGCTCCACCGGCGTGACGATCCGCACACTGATTTCAACCTGCAGCTCCTGCTTCAGTCCATCCAGAATCTGCTCCACCGCTTCCGGCGCAAGGCCATCCGGCAGGACCGCCTCCAACAACATGATGTAGACCGGTTCCTGCTCTGTCCCGGCCAGTTTGGTCTGCAGGTCCATGATATTGATCTGCCGCGCTGCCAGGGTACTGGTCACCCGGTAGACAATCCCCGGCTGATCAGCCCCATAGACCGTAATCTGGCAGATCTCGCCGGGAGTCTCTTTCCGGTCTTCTTCACCCTGGGGCAGATGCCGTACCGAAAGGGTCATTGCCATCTGCTCGCAGACCGGCTTCAGCTCCTCAATCAGAAGTGCCTTGGTAAACGGTTTTTTGTGAGAGACAATCAGGATCATGGCAAATTCGCCTGCCAGCATGGCACAGCTTGAATCGGCGATATTGCAGCCCAGCTTGTAGAGTGCCTCAGTGACCCCGGCAACTATGCCGGTACGGTCAGCGCCAACAACAGAGACAGCATAATGGGTCAGCTCACGATGAGGCATGGTACTCTCCCGGTAGAGAAGCAAGTGTGTAATGTGTGGTGCGGACTGGTTACCATTATTACAACACTGCTGCAACGGTTTTTCCATACAAACAACCTTAAATATCGCGCGATAAAATCAATAAAAATTACTTTTTGATTTTCAAAAGACGTGCTAAAAGACAAAAAAGCTATTCTTCAGGTTTAATCATATCTAATTTATTTTCGGGGGGATCATGCATTATTTCCTTAAAAACATTGTTTTCTTAGCCACTCTTGTCTTGTCTGCTGCAACCGCATATGCAGAAAAACCGCTTCTCCGCATTAGCTGCGACGAAAACGATACCAATGTAAAGATCATGATTAACGGTGTTTATAAAGGTGACTGTCCTATTGATATCAGCGTAGACCCAGGCAATGTCATGCTCCACGCACAACAGCCTGTTAGTGCTGAAATGGAACGGGTTTTCATACAGAAATTTTTTATCAGCGATGGCGTTTATCGCCGAATTGATGTCGTATTATCTGCCCCACAACTTACTGTAGCGGCCTATAAAGCACGCCAGGCAGAGGCTGATAAAAAAGAGCAAAAGGCAGCACAGCAAGAATTACAGGCGGCTCAGAATGGCGATATGCAGGCAATGTTACGCATTTCGAAACGTTATCAGGACGGCAAAGGGCTGAGCAAAGATCCTGCCCAGGCAGAACTGTGGCAAAAAAAATATCAGGAGGCACATGAGGCGACAGAACTTAAGTCCCTTATGCAGCGGGCAGAAGCAGGAAATAGCGCTGCCATGTTTGATCTTGCAAAACGGTATGAAAACGGCAACGGCGTCCCCCAAGACACTGAAAAATCTCAGGCCTGGCAGCAAAAGGCGCAAGCTGCTGAAACACAAAAACGCCTCAAAGAAAAGCAGGAAGCAGAAGCACGCCGCCGCGCTAAGGTTGAGGAACGGCTAAAAAGCTATTCCATGACCCCCAATATGGATAAGCTCACGAAATCGCAAAGCGGCAAGAGTGACCCATTTGACGCTCTTTCCTCCACTGTTGCAAGCCCGATGGCACTTGTTTCCGATATGCTCTCCTCTCCTTCCCACTCTGCAGAACGGAGCAAGATAGCTGACGAACTGACACCCCATGCAGCTGCCTGGGCAGAACCGGACTCACTCATGGCAAAGGTACACACGAAACGGCAACTCATCACTGCAGAAACCAAGTAATGCCCGTTCTGAGGACTGTACGCTGCCTGATACTATTGCTTGTGCTGCCGGGATGGGGGACTCTCCCGGCAGTCGTGAGCGCGGCTACAGATCCAATACCACCTGTTCAAGCCTCATTATGCCATCATGCCGCTTCGCCCTTACTTCTGACTAAACTAAACTCAGCCGGCATTACCGTTCCATGCCTCACCGACGGTGTGGCCGCTTTACCGTCCTCCACGGCTGAACTTGTCACCAAACTCACGGCAACATCTGAGCCCGAACTGTTACCCGATACTGACTTTAAAAAAACGACCGCCATTATCAGTGTTACATCAAACCATCGACAGGTTTTTGCCGAAGCGTTGGCAGGTTTTCTGACTGATCCGCATTTTCATTGCAACCGGCCTGTACTTGACCGTTACTTTCGCTTACGCTTTCAAGCTCCTCCTGCGAATGACATCTGCCCCCCTCTAATACCATTCCGTGTTGCTCAACGTTACAGCCTGCCCCAACAGCTATGGATCAACCCGGCACGCGTATCTGAAGTACGTATCCTGTTTGGTGGTAAAGGCCAGAAAATGGCGTCAAAGTTCGGCCACCTTGCACTGCACATTGTTGTCTGCCCTGAAGACAGCCAAGATCCGCAGGCTTGTGACAGCAACCTGTTTGAGCATCTGGTTGTAGGTTTTATGGCGCATATCGATGAATTTGAACTAAGCACCTTCAAGGCGCTTTGGGGGGATTATCACGCCTACCTGTTCGCCTTCAGGTTTATGGATATCTATCAGGATTATGCCATCAACGAATTCAGAGAAATCTACTCGCTGCCAATTCATCTTTCACCAGAAGAGCGGACACGGGTACTACGTGAGCTCAGCGAAATTCATTGGGCTTTTCAGGGTGAATACCGGTTCTTCAGCAAAAATTGCGCTTCCTTGTTGCAACAGGCGCTCTGGACACTATTACCGGCCTTTAAAACTGACAAATATGTCTCAAAAAAATTCATCCGCCCTGACCGACTTTTTAACGCCTTCAAACGATCTGGACTCACCAACGGCAGCGCCCTTGCCCCTAAACAGGCCGCAGAGAAGAAGGGATACTATTTTTCAAGTACCAAACCATTTTATGCAAAGGCTTTCTCCGTTGTGCACGGGGCCATGGCAAAACCTCCTTTTTCAAACCTGGACGAATACCTGCTTATGACTCCTCCTGCACGCAGAGCCGCATGGGCTGATGACAAGGCATACCTCAACAAGCTATTAAACGAACCGTATCTGCTGGAGGCACAACAGTTGCTGGAGGAATTGGCACTTGTACGCAGTGAACGACGTTTCCATGCAGAAGGAAGTCGCTACCTGCAACGCCTCGATGTTATCAAACGGAAGCAGGATATTCTTAAGCAGCTTGATACGGAACAGGCAGCACTATTTAATGACTGCATACTGATGCCGGTATCTCTTTTTACCCGCCCTGTTCAGCGCTTTCCTGCCATACCGAGCGAAGCAACCAACCATGAAGAAGATAACCAGAGGGTGTTGTCTTGCCGCACGCCGGAACGCCAAAAAAGGGTAACCGAACTGCTTAAAAAGCTGGGAACAACGGCACGCAAACCATGGGAGCGGCTTATTAACTCCTCCGAAATAGTCGAAATAACTTTAGAAAACGTAAGGCTACTCAAGGATATCCGACCAGTGGTACAAGCATCTGACAACAAAGGACCGCAGCCATGAGATCAACTTTCCTGGGACTTTATATACTGCTTTTTCTTACTACAGCCGATGCACTGGCAGACCTTCCCAACGGTCAGCAACCAGATGAAATGCGTACCATGATAGACAAGCTGGACAGGCTGGATAAGCTTGATTTTGATGCTTCACTGGAAAAGGCTTACTCCTGCATACGAGCCCGCAACTTCGACTGCGTTGAAAAGCAGCTTGCCAAGGCCAAAAAATATATGCACGGCAACAGTGACAAGCAACAACTGCTGCTTGCAAAAAACAGCCTGCAACAAGAACGTGAGCAGGTTATACGAGAGCGGGAAGAGGAGGAACGCCGGGTCCGTGAGGCAGAAGAGAGACGCCGGAGAGAAGAGCAGAAACGACGTGAGGAAGAAGAACGCGAAAGAAGAGCAGAAGAGCGGCGAATTGCCCAGAACAACCAGAAGGCCTTCATTAATGCACTGAACCAGACAAGCAGGGCATTGGCCCAATATAACCAGCAGACACAAAGGACCTACTACACACCAACCTATCAAGCACCGGAAACCCCACGGGTTACCCGTGATGATGAATATCAGCAGCAACGTTTGAAGGAGAAACATGAAGCGGAAAAGAGAAAAAGCTATGAAGAACAACAGCGTTTAAAAAAGCGTCTGGCAGAACAGGAAGCCAGTAAAAAATATGCCAGTTCCTACGAACCGCCGAACGCACGAAAACAGTATGTAGCATCATCATCCAACACGACTACCAGTAATGAGCGCAACCGCCTGCTAAAACAGCAGATTGAGCAAGATGTTAACAAAAAGCGTGACGAGCTGCTGCGCCAACAAAAGCTACAAGCTGAGCAAGAGGCGGCCAGAAAGAAAAAACAACAGGAAGAGATCCAGCGTCTCCGAGAAAAAGAGCAGGAAGAGATAAAACGTGCTCGGGAAAAGGAACTGGAGGAAATCAAGCGCAAAGCAGAACAGGACCGTAAAAAACAGGAACAAGAACAGGCTCGATTGGCAGAACTGAAGAAAAAAGAGCAGGAGAAAGCAGCAGAGGAAAAGGCAAAACAGGATTATTTAAAGACCGTTTCAGCGGGAGTTCGCCTTAAGGCCATAAACTGTTTTGGCAAATCATACGTCAGCGGCACTATGCCACGAATAAGACCAGAAAAAGTTGCCTGTGTTGATGTACTGTTTCGAGCTACCTGTCCGGGATCCGTAACCGGCTCCACCGGGCGAGCCAAAAACTTTGTGGGGCTTTCAGGGTGCTACGGTGATACCTATGATATCCAGCCGGCACTACCCTGCAAAGCTGAAGAGATCAGGGTTTCCGTCACTGATGTAGTACCGTGTCGCTAGTACAGACTATCTTGGTAATTGACAAGCAACCGCCCGCTCTTTAGACTGACCATTCCTATGAATAAAGAACAGATCAAACAACGGATGAAGGCCATCCTCGCCCTGGATAGTCATCCCGGCCACATTGCAACGGGATTTGCGGTAGGTGTGTTCATCAGCTTCACCCCGTTTTTCGGCCTGCACACCCCCCTGGCCATTGCAGCGGCCTTTCTGTTTCGCCTCAACAAACTGACCACCATAACCGGCGCATGGGTGAACACACCCCTTACCGTAGGCCCGGTACTGATTGCCAGTTTCAAACTGGGACGCTGGTTACGGGGGCTGCCTCCCAAACCGTTTTTATTCAAAAATCTGGAATGGCAGGAACTGAAGGTCTACTCAAAATCGCTCCTGCTGGGCAGTTCTGTCATTGGCATTGTCTCGGCCATTATCGCCTATTTTCTCTGTTACTGGCTGGTGATCCGTTTTCGCCGTAAAGACCCGGGCCTGGCAGAGCTTACCCGTGAATCAATCATAGCCGGAGAAGATCTTGAGTTGGAACCAAAACAGGTGAAGCATGACCCGTGAACGGATTATCGAGCGGGTACGCAAGCTGTTGGCCCTTTCAAACAGCAGTAACGAGCATGAAGCAGCCCTGGCTGCGGCCCATGCCCAGCGGCTGCTGGCTGAACACAACCTGGCCATGTCTGAGCTGGAGGTGCAGGAAGAAGGGGCTGGCGAGGCAGAGCTGGTGGTGGCCAAGACCGTTGCAAAATGGCTGTCATCCCTGTTTGCCACCGTGGCCAATGCCTTTGACTGCTTTCCGATTGTCACCACTAATCAGGACAACAGCCGCCTGCGTTTTATTGGTGTCGGAGAAGACCCCGGCGTGGCGGCCTGCACCCTGCAGTTTCTGATCAAGGAGTTGCGCCGGTTGGCTTCAGGCTATCTCAGCAGCCTGGAGCTGCGTGATGAAAAGCTGCACCCCACTGACCGCCAGAGGGTTCGTACCTCCTACCTGCTGGGGGGGGTACATGGCATACGTCAGGCCCTGCAGGCACAGAAAGCCCAGACCCCCACCACCAGCAAGGCATTGGTGCCGATCAAAGACGCCTTGATACAGCAGTACAAAGAAGAGCATATCGGTGAACTGAGAACCCGGCGCAGCCGCAGCTCCACCGTTGTTTCAGAGGCATTCCATCAAGGCAGGCAGGATGGCGCCTCACTACGTTTACACCCCACCATGAAAACCCTTCCCAAGGAGTAACAGCTAATGGACCTGCTGCATGCCGCCCTGCTGGGCCTGATTCAGGGTGCCACTGAAGTGCTGCCGATCAGCAGCTCCGGCCACCTGATCCTGATTCCCCGTCTGTTGGGCTGGCCCGATTCCGGGCTGACCTTTGACGTTGCCCTGCACTTCGGCACCTTTCTGGCCATCTTTTTTTACTTCCGCAAAGACGTGGTTACCCTGGTTCAGGACGCCCTGACCGGTCTGTACCAGCCTGGTGAACAAAAGAAACTGCGCCTGCCCTGGATGATTGTGCTGGCCTCAGTACCGGCAGCAGTGGTTGGTAAAACACTGGAAGAACCGATTGAGGCGCTCTTCCGCAGCAGCCCGTTGATGATTGCCCTGATGCTGATCCTGTTCGGCCTAGGGTTGGGACTGGCTGACCGTTATGGTAAACAACTGCACGATGTTGCCTCAATCACCCTGGGCACGGCCATGCTGGTGGGCTGCTTTCAGTGCCTGGCCCTGGTACCGGGGGTTTCCCGTTCCGGCATCACCATCACTGCCGGCCTGCTGCTGGGGCTGGCCCGCACTGATGCGGCCCGTTTTTCATTCCTGCTTTCACTACCGATTGTATTTGGCGCTGCCCTGCTGAAAGGGATTCATCTGATCAGACATGGCATTGAACCGGGTATGGCCCAGCCGATGCTGGTGGGGATCGTGGTCTCGGCGATTGTCGGCTACATCAGCGTTGCCTTTCTGCTGAAGTTTGTTCAGAACCGCACTCTTTGGCCCTTTGTCTGGTACCGGGTGGCAGCAGGGATCGGGGTTATGGCACTGTTGGGAGCAGGTCTGCTGCCATGAGCAACAACGCCATCAAAGATTGGCCGGAAGATGAGCGGCCACGGGAAAAGCTGCTCAAGCGCGGCGCAGCAGCACTGTCAGATGCGGAACTACTGGCCCTGGTGCTGCGTACCGGCGATGCGGCAGCAGGCAAAACTGCCATTGATCTGGGGCGGGAACTTTTGGAACGGTTTGACGGTAACCTGCGGGAGCTGGCCCAAGCTGAATTGAATGAACTGCAGCAGATCAAGGGTCTGGGGTTGGCCAAGGCGGCCTCGATCAAGGCCGCTTTTACGTTAGGAAGCCGTTTTCAGACCCGGCGGTTGGAGACCCTGGAACGATTCACCTCACCGGCCCAGGTGTTTGAGTTTTTCCACCATGAACTGCGGGACAACCGTAAAGAGCTGTTTCTGATCCTGCTGCTGGACGGCAAGAACCGGATCACCCGCAAGGTACAGGTATCAGAAGGCAGCCTGAACCAATCCATTGTTCATCCCCGAGAGGTCTTTGCCCCGGCTGTGCGTGAATCAGCCGCTGCCGTGATCTTTATCCACAATCATCCCTCCGGCGATCCGGCCCCCAGCCGGGAAGACCGCGAGATCACCCGCCGCCTGAAAGAAGCAGGTGATATTCTGGGAACCAAGGTACTGGATCATATCATTATCGGGGATGGCAGCTACTACAGCTTTGTGGAATCAGGTCTGCTGTAAAACTACTGCGGAGGCCGTCTACGGCGTTGCGCGGTACTCGCTTCTTCGCCTACCTGATTGGTATGTCTCTGTCGCTGCGCGCCGTGCTCCTTGTATCCGGCCTTCCTCATGACGTTTTACTTTTCCAGCTCGTCCATCAGTTCCAGTGCAAAATTTTTGGCTCTGCCAGCCGGGGCGATCACCCCGTAGGCCATGGCCTCCTTCAGTTCGGCGCTCCCGGCGCCGGCTTCCTTCGCCAGGGCGAAGTGTTTCTTCAGTCAGGTGGGGCACCCAACTGCCACGGCACAGCCAACCCGGATCAGTTCGCGGGTCTTGCTGTCCAGCACCTCTTCATACTCGAAATCGGCAAACAGCTTTTTTCTAATCTTCATGGTTAACCTCCAAGAAACGCCAGAGCCTTATCCACCGTGGCCTGTGAAGCAGCCACACAGTCATTCAAGCCCACCCCTTTAAAGGCGTTGCCGGTCAGCAGCAGACCGGGCAGACTGGACAGACGCCCTTCAATCGCCTCCAACCGCTTGCCGTGTCCCATAGTATATTGGGGGATCGCCTGTTGATGACGGATGATCCGGCTAAAGCATGGGGATTGTGTGATCCCCATGGCAACCTGTAGGTCATCCCGCACCCGCTGCAGCAACTCAGTTTCCGGCAGCTCCATCAATTCAGGACGGCAGGCACCACCGGCCATGCTGCGCAACAGCGCCATGCCGCCCGGCGCCCGTTCTTCGAACATACTGGAATCCCACAGCGTACCCAGTACGGTGCGTCCTTCCTCCTTGGGCACCAGATAACCAAAACCATCTAGCGGATGTCCCAAACCTTCGGTTTTGAAACCACAGCAGACTACATTCAAGGTGGAATAGAGAATCTGGCGTAAGGTAGCAACCATGCTGGCATCCACCCCTTCCAGCATGTTGGCAGCAGCAAAGGCAGGTGCTGCCGAGATCACCAGATCTGCCTGCAGGGTTTCACCAGCCGTGCTTCTGATCTCCCAGCCATCACCTGATTTAGTAACCGAAGCAACCGCAACACCAGTCCTGACCCGCTCACCCAGTTGGGCTGCCAGGGTATCAGTCAGAAACTGGATCCCCTCTTTAAATGAGGTCAGGGTTCCCCCCGGTCCGGCAGCAGAACTGCTGATCTTACCTTCCTTGCGCTCCTGCTTCTTTTTCTTTGCCAGGGCCAGCATGGCCACAAACAGGCCACCGTATTCCCGCTCCAGCTCGGCAATGCGGGGAAAACAGGAGACCAGCGACATGGTTTCAGGGTCACCGGCAAAGATGCCGGATGCCATCGGCGCAATCAGTTTCTGCAGCGCCTCTGCCCCCAGACGACGGCGGCCAAAAGCAGCCAGGCTTTCGTCATTGCCCGGAGGATTGGCGGCAAACGGCTCCCCCAACAGCCTGAGCTTGCCAGGCCAGGAAAGCAGGCGGCTCTTCAGAAAAGAAGGACCGTTTTCCGGCAGCCGGTGCAGTTCTCCACCGGTAAAAATATAGCGTTTGCGGGCATTATCATTACTGCGGTGCAGACGATCGGTTATCCCTAATGCAGCGCACAGCTCCAAGGTCTGCGGCTTGCTGTCCAGAAAACCGTTGGGGCCCCATTCACACAGAAAACCTTCTTCACGGACCGATTTAATCTTGCCGCCGGGCTGTTGTTCCTGTTCCAACAGGGTAAGATCCAGAGAGACTCCTGCATCTTTGGCCCGCTTGTCCAGCAGCCAGGCGGTTGAAAGGCCGGATATGCCGCCACCAATCACCAGTACTTTTTTCATGAAAGTCCTTTCGCACTGTGGTACCCACGATAGTACGGTGCCCCCACATGACTGTCAAGCAACGTTGACAGTTGGCCAAAACCTGCCTAAATTGTTATACGAATTGGATGAAAGGAGTCCCTGAAAATGGCACAGAAAGACTACTACGAGGCGCTGGGTGTTGCCAAAGACGCCTCAGCTGACGATATCAAGAAGGCGTTCCGCAAGCTGGCAGTCAAGTACCACCCGGACCGTAACCAGGGTGACACAGCGGCAGAGGAGAAATTCAAGGAGATCAACGAGGCCTATGCCGTCCTCTCTGACCCTGAGAAGCGCAAGAAATATGACACCTTTGGATCATCAGATTTCCACCAGCAGTACAGCCAGGAAGACATCTTCCGCAACTTTGACTTTTCCGGCACCTTCAAGGATATGGGGATGGGCGGTGGCGAGGATATCTTCTCACGCCTGTTCGGCGGTGCTTTTCGTAAGGCCGGTGGCGGTTTTCGACGCGGCCCGCAAAAGGGGGCAGACCTCTCTCTGGCGGTTGATATCGGATTCCGTGATGCAGCAGCGGGAGGAGAACGGCTGGTGGCCTTCCGTCGCAACGGCCAGCGGGAAGAGCTGAAGGTAAAGATACCGGCAGGGGTGGATAACGGCAGCAGGATCAGGATTGCCGGCAAAGGGAGCGATGGTGAAAATGGCGGACCCAGCGGTGATCTGTTTCTTGATATCCGGGTGGCCAATGACCCGGTCTTTACCCGTGACGGTGGCGACCTGTTTGTGGAGCGAACTATCCGCTTCAGCGAGGCCTGTCTGGGAGTCAGCCTTGAGGTACCAACCCTTGAAGAGCCAAAACGGATCAAGGTACCGGCAGGTATCCAGCCCGGCACCAAGATCCGCCTGAAAGGCTGCGGCATCAAAACCCTTGGCTCAAACGCCAAGGGTGATCTGTTCGTCAAGATTAGCGTACATGTGCCGGAAGGGCTGAACAGCAGCCAAAGAAAACTGGTGGAAGAGCTGGCCAAGGCTGGCCTGTAATCCATTTAAAGCCGTAATAACAAGATTATCCGCTTGCCCCATGGCAGGACAGCACCTATACTGCGCGAACTATGCACATTCATCAGACAACGTTTATTAAAAGTGCCGTTAAACCGGTTGACTACCCACCGGTTGACCTGCCGGAGATCGCCTTTGCCGGGCGTTCCAACGTGGGCAAATCATCCCTGATCAACGTCATTGTTGAGCGCAAGGCGCTGGTACGCACCAGCTCCACCCCAGGGCGGACCCAGCTGATCAACTTCTTCCAGGTGACCGGCGTCCCGTTCTCCCTCAATCTGGTCGACCTGCCCGGCTACGGCTATGCCAAGGTGCCGCTGGATCTGAAGCGCCAATGGGGACCGATGATGGAGCGCTATCTGTCAGGCCGGGAGTCGCTGAAAGGGGTGGTGCTGATTCTGGATATCCGCCGGATTCCCTCTGAGGAAGACCTGCAGATGCTGAGCTGGCTGCGTTCCTACCAGCGCCGCCCGATCATCGTGCTGACCAAATGTGACAAGGTATCCAAAAACGAACGGGCCAAGCAGACCGCCGCCATTGCAGCAAAGCTGGGAATGGACAAGTCGCTGCTGATCCACTTCTCAGCCCTGTCAAAGGATGGCCGCGACGGGGTCTGGCAGGCGATTCAGGACGCCGTGGAGGCCGATACACCATGACCAGGACCATGCCTGACCTGCAGCAGAGCCGTGACCATCGCAAGATCCCGATCCGTAAGGTGGGGGTCAAGAACATCTCTTACCCGATTGTGGTGCAGGACAAGCACCGTTCCCTGCAACACACCATTGCCACCGTTGATATGTATGTTGACCTGCCGCACCAGTTTAAAGGTACCCACATGAGCCGCTTTGTGGAGATCCTTAATCGCCATCGGGAGCAGATCGCACTGGACCGGCTGGAGGAGATCCTGCAGGAGATGCGTCAGAAGCTGGGGGCAGAGACCGCCCACCTACGGGTGGAGTTCCCCTACTTTATTGACAAAACTGCTCCGGTCTCCAAAGCTCGTTCTCTGATGGAATACACCTGTGAGTTTGACGCCTGTCTCAACGGTAATCAGCTTGACTTTGTGCTGGGGGTCAAGGTGCCGGTCACCTCGCTCTGTCCCTGCAGTAAAGAGCTGTCGCAGTTTGGCGCCCACAATCAGCGCAGCATTATGACCGTCAAGGTGCGTTACAAAGAGTTCATCTGGATTGAAGATCTGGTGGAGCTGATTGAACAGTGCGGTAGCAGCCCGCTCTATGCCCTGCTGAAACGGGCTGACGAAAAGCATGTCACGGAACAGGCCTACCAGAATCCCCGTTTTGTAGAGGATATGGTGCGGGAGGCCTACTTAAGACTGGCTGCAACCGAGAACATCACCTGGTTTTCGGTTGAGGCGGAGAACTTCGAGTCGATCCACAACCACTCGGCCTATGCGGAGGTGGAGCTGGACAGGCGGGATAGACAGCATCCATGAAGCCAATCCTGATTATGGCCGCCGTGCCCCGCGAGCTTGAGTTGCTGGTTAATGCGCTGGAGGAGCCGTACTGCGACCCTAATGCCATCTTTCCTGCAACAGAAGGAACCATCGCGGGCAAACGGCTGGTCTGCTGTGCCGGCGGGATCGGCAAGACGAATGCCGCATCAGCCACAACCTCGCTGGTTGAGCGGTACCGGCCTGAATTGCTTATCATTACCGGCTGTGGCGGAGCTTATCCGGGCAGCGGGCTTTCTGTGGGTGATCTGGCTCTGGCAAGCGATGAGATCTTTGGTGACGAAGGGGTGCTGGCCCCAACCGGCTGGCTGGATCTGGGACAAATGGAACTGCCCCTGCTGAACAAAGGGGTACGTTCCTGGTACAATAGCATTCCACTGGCCCGCCATGAGGCGCAAAAGGCGATGAAACTGGCAGGCAGCCATGGCCTGAGATTGGTTCGAGGGCGTTTTGTGACGGTATCAAGTTGCAGCGGAACCAAGGGCCGCGGTCAGGAACTGGCCCGGCGCTATCAGGCGGTCTGTGAAAATATGGAGGGGGCAGCGATTGCGCTGACAGCTTTACGCTACGGCCTTCCCTGTCTGGAAATCCGGGGCATCAGCAACCTGGTGGAAGACCGGGATATGTCGCGTTGGGATATAGGGGTGGCCGTAGAAGCAGCCCAGCGTTTTGTGATCAAGGTGATTGAGGGAATTACCAGCGGCAAGTAGCTCTGTCTATTGGCCATACTCCGGCGGTAAGCCCACCTTGTTTGCCTGTTCAACCAGCTGATTAAGTTGAAGCCTGTTTTTTTCATACTCCTGGTTAAGGTGACGGCTGCGGGCGTTGAGCTCTGCAATCTTTTCCCGACCAAGCATCCTTTTACCGTCTCCTCCATCCTGTTTCAGCTGCTCCATCTCTTGCTCAATCGTCTTCAGCTGCGCCCGCAGTGTCTGGAACTGCTGTTGCCATTCTGCAGCTGTACGATCACCAAATCTGGTGGAGGGGGTTGCTGCACCCTGAGCAGATCCGGTTTGGGAAACTGACCCGGCGGGGGCACCAGGAGCTGCCGAAGGCTTGGCTTCATTCTTTACCTTAACAGACTGTGTAGCAGGGATAGCTTCTTCGCCTGCTGCCTGGCGTAACGCCTTGGCCCGGTATTTGGAGGGCACAGAGCCGAGATCATCGGTAAAATGCATGGTGCCGGAAGGATCAGTCCAGGAATAGCTTGCCGCACCTGATACAGCTGGTAATACCAGTAATACCGTAATCAGCACCAGATGTTTCATTGTCGTGTTCCTCCTTCTGCTAGCGTTCGCCAAAAATAGCCGTACCGACACGTACCAGGGTTGCCCCTTCTTCAATTGCCACCTCAAAATCGCCGGACATCCCCATGGAAAGCTCAGTCATCTCAACACCGGGAATCTGCTCGTTCCGAATCTGATCTGCCAGTTGGCACAGTTCTTTGAAATAGGGACGAGCGGCTTCAGGATCATCAAAAAAAGGCGGCATGGTCATTAGCCCACGGATTCTGATGTTGGACAGTAGGGCGATTGCCCGCACCAGTTCCAGGGCCTCCGCTTTGGTCGTGCCTGATTTCGTAACCTCGCCGGAGACGTTAACCTGCACCAGAATATCACAGACTGCAGACAGTTTATCACGCCATTGCCGATCAATTTCCTGAGCCAGTGACAACCGGTCAACCGTGTGGATCATGCTGACAATGCCGGGCAGGTACTTGACCTTGTTGCTCTGCAGATGGCCAATCAGATGCCACTCGATCGGGTCGTTCAGTTGTCCTGCCTTGTCGACCAATTCCTGAACGTAGTTCTCTCCAAAGATCTGTTGGCCTGATGCCGCTGCTTCGGTAATAACCGAGGCTGGATGCAGCTTGGAGACTGCCACCAGACGCACTGAAGCGGGATCTCTGCCAGATACGACACAGGCCTGCCGGATACGCGCCTGAACAGTTGCAAGGTTGTCAGCAATTCTCGACATGCTTATAGAGCCCCTAGTTGGCGCAATGTCTCCACCAGTTCGCAGGTGGGCAGTCCCACAACGTTGGTATAGGAACCGTGGATCTCCCGCACAAAATGGGCGGCCCCTCCCTGGATGGCGTAGGCACCGGCCTTGTCCAGCGGACAGCCTGTTTTAACGTAGTTGCCAATATCCTGCTGCGATAACGGCTTAAAGACCACCTGTGTCCGCACCGCATGTTTGATACAGACGTTGTTCAGCTTGTCCAGTACCGCGTAGGCGGTTACCACTTCGTGGATCTGGCCTGACAGCGCAGACAGCATCTGGACAGCATCCGCCTCATCCACCGGTTTGCCCATGATCCGGCCATGCAGCACCACAATCGTATCAGCGCCAATAAAAAAACGTCCTGATGATTCACGTTCTGCGGCAGTACGTGCCTTTTCCTCAGCCAGACGCAGGGCATGTGCAACCGCTTCTTCGCCGGGCAACGGTTCCTCAGGAATATCAGCCGGTGCCACCCTGAACGGAACGCCTGCCAGCTCCAGCAGCTCTGAGCGGCGGGGTGAAGCAGAGGCCAGCACGATGGAAGGATCAGTTACCGCCACGCTTTCGCTCCTCCTCACGTTCTTCCTGACGCCGTTTCTGCTCCTCCAGCTCGGCCCAGTGAGCCTTCCAGTCCTTTTTCTTGACCTTGTGCAGAATAAACACCCCTGGGATAATCAGGATACCAAAGAAGATATTTGATTCGATATGGTTCATCAGGCCATAAACCAGTGAGGCCACCCCCATCAAAAACAGGGCCACTTCCAAAGAAAATAGTCTGCCGATCAGCGAGCTTTCCTGACGCTCTTTTGCATCGTCATGCTGCATGAGAAAATTCCTTCCATGGAAATATCTTTCCTGGGTTTAAAATATTATTGGGGTCCAGCGCCAGCTTGATCGCCTGCATGGTCTTAATCTGTGCCGGGGTCAGTTCCATCTCAATATAGGGCTGTTTGGCCAGTCCCACGCCATGCTCACCGGACATGGTGCCGTTCAGGTCCAGGGCAGCCTGAAAGATCTCTTTGATCGCTTCGTGGGCCTTTTCCTCCTGCCCCGGTATCTCTTTGTTGATCATGACATTGACATGGATATTGCCATCACCGGCATGGCCGAAGTTGACGATCGGGATGTCATATCTCTGCTGGATCTTTTCAATCTGTCGGATCACCACCGGCACCTTGCTGCGGGGTACCACAATATCCTCGTTAAACTTGTGGGGGTTGACATCCCGTAGCGATGGAGACACCAGTCGCCGTACCTTCCAGAGCGCCTCTGATTCGGCATTGTCTTTGGCGGCCCGGAACTGCACCAGCCCCAGCGGCTTGATCAGGTCATGAATACGGGCAGCCTGCTTTCCAATCAGCTCCCGGTCGCCATCCACTTCAATCAGCAACACAGCCCTGCCTTCCGGTGGGATCCCCAGGTTAAAGCGTTTTTCAACACACTGCAGGGTGGCATAGTCCATAAATTCAAGGGTGGTGGGGATGATCTTGGCGCCGATAATGGTGGAGACCGCCTGGGCAGCGCCATCAATGGAATCAAAGATGGTCAGCATGGTCTTCTTGGCTTCAGGCAACGGCAACAACTTGAAGATGATCTTGGTGATGACGCCCAAGGTACCTTCACTGCCGCACAACAGGCGGGTCAGGTCATAGCCCACCACCGCCTTGTAGGTTTCGGTGCCGGTACGGATGATCTCGCCCGTCGGAAGCACCAGCTCCAGCCCCATCACAAAATCCTTGGTGACGCCATACTTGACACAACGGGGACCACCGGCATTTTCAGCAACATTGCCACCCAGGGTGGAAAACTTCAGCGAAGCCGGATCCGGTGGATAGAACAATCCCAACTTCTCCACTGCCTTTTGGAAATCTTCGGTCACTACCCCCGGTTCCACTTCGGCAATCAGGTTTTCGGTATCAATCCGCAGGATTTTGTTCATGCGGGTGGTTACCAGCACTACGCCGCCTGCCTTGGGCAGGGCGCCACCGGTAAAGCCGCTGCCGGCACCACGGGGAAAGACCGGAAACCTGCGTTGATTGGCCAGCCGTAAGACCGCTGCCGTCTCTTCTGTATTGGCCGGATGCACCACCGCAGAGGGAAGAAACTCCATCTGGGTAGCATCATACCCGTAACAGATCAGATCCTGCTTTTCCGTGGCTATGTTTTCAGGACCAACAATGGCGCGAAGTTCCTGAATAATTATTGGGTCTAACATGCAAGCACCTCTATGAATAAATGTAAGCCTGAATCTTAACCGATGCACTCATTCAATAGCAAGTGAAAGGGGCAGTATCTGGCCGAGCATTCAGAATAGAATCTATTTGTCGTGTGCCAAAAGTTGCACACCATGATTCTATACTGTAGAATGTATGAAAATCTCTTTGGGAGAACACACTCATGCAGCCGATTATTACCTACAAAGAGCGCTGTCGCACCTGCTATTCCTGCGTCAGAACCTGTCCGGTCAAAGCGATCAAGGTTGATGGCGGCTATGCTGAAATCATCTATGAGCGTTGTATCGGTTGCGGCAACTGCCTGAACTGTCCTCAAAAGGCCAAGGTGGTCGTGGATCGGATGGTGAAAACCCAGGAACTGCTGGCCTCAGGTGACGCGGTTGTAGCAGTACTGGGCTGTTCGTTCCCCGCTTTTTTCCACTCCTATACACCTGGCCAACTGGTTGCAGGCCTGAAAAGCTTGGGGTTTCATGAGGTGCATGAAGGTGCACATGGTGCCCGGATGATCGCCCCCCATTATGCTGCTGAAATTGCCAAAACAGACCATACACTGATTTCTACCCACTGTCCGGCTGTGGTTGATCTGATTGAGCGGCATTACCCGAAGTTGCTGCCCAACCTGATGCCGGTGGTTTCACCCATGCTGGCCATGGGGCGTTTTATCAAAGAGGCGTTAGGCCCCCAGGCCAAGGTGGTGTATCTGAGTACCTGCATCGCAGCAAAATTTGAAATCCAGTCTCCAGAAGTGGCAAATTTTGTGGATGTCGTCTTGACCTATGGTGAAATTGAACTGTTTTTCCGCAGGCGTGGCATCTCACCGGAAAACCTTACAGAAGCAGCCTTCGATGGCATTGACCCTGAACAAGGTCGTATGTTTACCCTCTCTGGTGGACCTTTACGGGCACTGGATATTGCCACAGACTTTCTTGACACGGAGACTGTTGCTGCCGAAGGCGAAAGCCACTCCCTTGAGATTGTGCGTGACCTGGCTGCAGGCAGGATCAAACCGCGCTATGTTGATTTGCGCTTTTGCGATGGTGGCTGTGTTGACGGGCCTGGTAAAAATCGAGATTTGACTAACTTCTACAAACGCAACCTGATTATCCGCTATACCAACAGCACGGTTCCCTACCGGACAGCAGCCCATTATCGCAACGCACAGCCGCCTGCTCAGCTTTCGCAAAGCTTTCAGGATAAGTCAATCAAGCTTCCCGCACCTAAACCGGAAGATGTACGCAGAATCCTGCATGCTACCGCTAAATTCAGCCAGGGAGATGAGTTGAACTGCCGCGCCTGCGGTTATGCCACCTGCCGGGAACATGCGGTAGCTGTGTTTCAAGGACTAGCGGACATCGGCATGTGCCTGCCCTATAATCTGCGCAAGATGGAGGAGGATCGTGGCATTCTGATGCAGAAGTATGAACTGATGTCACGGGAGCTGGACAAGCAGCTTGGCGAAGATATGATTATCGGCGATGATCGAGAAAATGCCGCTGTTGTCGAGCTGATCCGCCACGTTGGGCCAACGCCCACCACGGTGCTGATTCGTGGAGAAACCGGCACCGGCAAGGAGTTGACGGCACGGGCCATTCACCGTCTGAGTACACGGGCAGACAAACCGCTTGTTACGGTCAACTGCACCACACTGGCAGACTCGCTGCTTGAAAGTGAGCTGTTTGGTCACAAAAAAGGGGCCTTTACCGGTGCTATTGCCGATAGAAAAGGGCTATTTGAAGCGGCTGATGGCGGCACCATCTTCCTGGATGAGATCGGTGATATTACCCCCAAACTGCAAGCTGAATTGCTACGGCTTCTTGACCAGGGAGAGGTGCGGCCGGTGGGCGGCACCGCAGTCAAGAAAGTTAACGTGCGCCTGATTGCTGCCACCAACAAGGATCTTGAACAAGGTGTACGTGATGGCTGGTTCCGCGAGGACCTGTATTATCGGCTGAATGTGTTTTCAATCGACCTGCCGCCACTGCGGGAACGCACCGAATCAATCCCAATTCTTTCGCGCCATTTTCTTGAAAAAGCCCGCAAAAAACTGAATAAGCGACTGACTGGCATTGAAGAACGAGCCGTCACCGCCATGCGCAATTATCGCTGGCCAGGCAACATTAGAGAGATGCAGAATATCATTGAACGGGCCGCAGTGCTTTCTCAAGACGGGGTGGTGCGACTTGAAAACCTGCCTTCAATTTTTCGTGAAATATTTGATGATCGTGCCGGTATCCTTCCGGGGGTACGACGGACCTCATTCAAAGCTGAGCGCGAGACCCATGTGGGACGCCTGGAGCGCAATCTGATCCTGCGTTACCTTGAGGAAGCAGGTGGAAATGTATCAAAGGCAGCTCGCCTTGCAGATGTACCACGTCGGACGTTCTATCGTTTGCTTGAAAAAAACGGCATTGCTGTCCAACGCAAGCTTGAGCATGCCTTCGGTGAAGGAACAGATGCTGATCAGTAGCCTGTTCTAGGATAGTGTATACTTTTGTCTGGCGTGTGCCACATTTGGCCCATGATGACGTCAGAACAAAAAAGGATTTGAATGGTCTAATTTCCCAATCATTTGATATTGTTTGCCTTATTTTGTTTTATGTGGTTTTGGCACGGTGTTGGCATATGTATACAACATTGCGTTAACAAAAAAACTTCAACACCTACATAAGGAGAACAAAATCATGGGCAGAATGAGAGAAAATCCTCGTTACAATGTTATTTCAATGCGAGTCAGTGATGAAGAGCGTGAACAGCTTGAGTCCCTGGTACGGCGGACCCACAAGTCGGTATCGGACATCATGCGTGAGGCAATGGTCGCCCTGACCATGCAACTCGATCATCGCGACATGCGTAAAGCTGCATAACCCATCGCACGACATGACCATACAGAAAGAGGCACCGGGCTAATCCGGTGCCTCTTTCTGTATTCAGTCAGCAATTATGTGTCAATGGTGACAAGACTAACTAATGACCACCTCAAATTGCTCTTGATGAAAACCGGGCTTGGCCCGCACGGTTACCCGCTTTTTAAATTTCTTCTCCAGCTCCTCCAGCCCGCGACGTTCCTCATCATAGAGCAGATCTGCCACCTGGGGGTGGACACTGAGCAGCACTTTGGTGCCGCGGATATCCAGCATCTCACGTCGCAACTCCCGGAAGATTTCATGGCAGATGGTGGTCTTTGATTTAACGTAGCCACGCCCTTCACAATAGGGGCAGGGCTCACACATCATCCGACCGATACTCTCGCGTACTCGTTTACGGGTCATCTCAACCAGACCCAGCTCTGAAATCTTCAGAATATTGGTCTTTGACTTGTCACTCTTGAGCGCATCCTCCAGGGCAGCATAGACCTTCTCTCGATTGACCTCTTTTTCCATATCAATGAAGTCAATGATGATAATACCGCCGATATTGCGCAGACGCAGTTGGTAAGCAATCTCCTTCACCGCCTCAAGGTTGGTTTTAAGGATGGTGTCTTCCAGGTTGTGTTTTCCGACAAAGCGGCCGGTATTAACGTCAATCGCGGTCAATGCCTCGGTCTGTTCAATAATGATATAGCCGCCTGACTTCAGCCAGACCTTGCGGCCCAGGGCACGGCTGATTTCCACCTCCAGGCCGTACTGATCGAAAATCGGTTCTTCTTCATCATACAGTTCAATCGAAGATTTCATCTTGGGCATAAAGGTGGAGATAAACTGTACGATCCGGTCATGATCCGGTTTTGAATCAATCACAATCCGGTTGACATCATCGGTCACAATATCACGCACCACCTTTTGAACCACATCAAGGTCTGCATGGATCAGGCTTGGAGCGGTTGCTTTCTCCTTGGCGCTGACGATAGCTGCCCAGACCTTTGCCAGATACTGCATATCAGCACGCAGATCCTCTTCAGATTTGCCTTCTGAGGCTGTTCGTACAATAAAGCCGCAGCCCGGCTGACGCACACGATCAACAATCTCTCGCAGCCGTTCTCGCTCTTCTTCATCCTCAATCCTGCGGGAGATGCCAACGTGGTCAACGGTTGGCATGTAGACAACATGGCGACCAGGCAACGAGATATGAGAGGTGATCCGGGCACCCTTGGTGCCGATCGGTTCTTTGGAAACCTGCACCAACAGCTCCTGGCCTTCCTGCAGAAGATCCTCAATCGGATGCAGCACCTTGAACTCCTGGCTGCTGCCATCATCGTGGTGATCCTCCTTTTTGCCGCCATCCATCAGATTTTCATACTCTTCAATGGCATCAAACACATCCGCCACATACAGAAAAGCAGCCTTTTCAAGACCGATATCCACAAAGGCTGCCTGCATGCCGGGCAGCACCCGCACAACACGCCCTTTGTAGATATTGCCGACGATCCCCTTTTCCCGGGTCCGCTCAATGTACAACTCCGCAATGGTCCCTTTTTCAATCAGAGAGATGCGGGTTTCGTGGGCGGTGACATTAATAACCAGTTCCGATGCCATGGTGATACCTCTATAAAAAAATAAGTTGTATGTTTGTTCTAGTATGCCACAAAAAGTACGGATGTCTTCCGAATCTGTGCAGATTTTAGCGCATCCGGCAACAATCCGGTGACAGCCGCAACCAACTCTATTGCCTTTCCGCGGCCAATCGTCAGCTCAACACAATTACCATCGGCAGACAATTCTCGAGTTTCCCGACGCAAATCAATAGTTTGCTGCTGCCCTTTTTTCTGCCGGACCAGTATCCAGGAATATTGCGCCATAAATTGCACACATTGTTTTTGCAGCATCTCCGGATCATAATCCGGCAATGTTATCCGATAGCGGGTGGCTTCAATCAGAGGTGAAAGCGACTCAGCTTTTAGCGCCACCTCGGATGCTTCAAGTATGGAAATGCCGTCAGGCAGAACCTGGTTAAGCCGCTGAAGTGCCTCATCAGGCCCCATATCACCCACAAATAGATCCAGATACTCTGCCTGTGATTCAATGCCGACCGATGTGGCTGTGGCAAAGGAGAAACGGGGATGAGGATGGAAACCCTGGCTGTAGAGTATTGGCACACCGGCACGCTGGACAGCCCGGGTAAAGAGATTGATCAGCTCAAGGTGGCTCAGATAACGGATATTGCCAGTCTTTGAAAAGCGCATCCGCAGACGCCGCTGAATAACCTCGTGTGTTGCTTTATCGTCCTTCTGTGCTTCGCCAGACTGCTCCTGCTGTGCAACCACCCGGTTGGTCAACCGTTTGAAATCGCAGACTCCACAATTGGAGCAGGCGCCAAAACGGCAGTCAGGGGTTGCAGCCTCAGCATGAGCCCGCTCCAGCTCTTTGAGCAGGAATGTCTTTTCAATGCCGGCATCCAGGTGCTCCCACGGTAGCAGCTCATCCATGCTGCGTTCCCGTAAATACCACTCCGGATCAATCCCGCATTCGCTGAAAGCCTGCAGCCAGCGAGGAAGCGAAAAGTGTTCGTTCCAGCCATCAAAGCAGGCACCTAACTCAACAACCCGCACAAGCACATCAGCCAGACGGCGATCACCCCGGGCAAAAACCCCTTCCATGAATGACAGTTCGGCATCCTGATATTTGAAATTCAGCTTGCGTCGCCGCATTTCATCTTTCAAAAAACGCTGACGCTCGCGGGTTTCTTCAAGCGACAGCTGCCGTTGCCACTGAAACGGGGTGTGGGGCTTGGGCACAAAGGTGCTGACCGCTACGTTAACTTCGCCTTGGCCGCCAGAACGACGCGCCTGGTTTTTAACCTGCCGGGAAAGTTCTGGAATTGCCTGAAGATCTTCCCAGGTTTCGGTGGGCAGACCCATCATGAAATAGAGTTTGATAGATCGCCAGCCAGCAGCATAGATGTTCAAGGCGCCATCCAGCAGATCCTGCTCAGTAATGCCCTTGTTGATAACCCGGCGCATCCGTTCACTACCGGCCTCAGGTGCCAGGGTGAAACCGGTCTTACGCACTTTTCTGATCTCGTCAATCAACCCGGCGGTCAGTGTGCCGACCCGCAGCGACGGCAATGAAATGGCAACGCGGCCATTGGCGTGGCGGGCCATTAATTCCTGTAGCAGCGGTGCAATGCAACTATAGTCGCCTGTGGAAAGGGACAGTAGTGAGATCTCTTCATAACCGGTATTTTTCAGTGATGTTTCAATCAGCTGACTGATTCTTTGCGGAGAACGCTCTCGCAGAGGACGATAGATGTAACCAGCCTGGCAAAAACGGCAGCCACGGGTGCAGCCGCGGGCCACCTCAATCGCTACACGGTCATGAATGGTCTTCATAAACGGTATGATCGGGCTATCCGGAAAGGTAGCGTTTTCAATATCAGGCAGAAAACGTCTGCGCACGGTTGTGTAGTCTGACTTCAGTGGCTGGACAGCGGCAATGCGCCCGTCAGCTTGATATTCAACCTTGAAGAACGAAGGAACGTACACGCCGTTGATTGCAGAGAGTCTTTCCAGCAGCTCCTGTTTGCTTCTGTTGGCGGATGTTTTCCAGCCTCGCACCAAATTGGCGATTTCAATCACCGCTTCTTCGCCATCCCCCAGTAGGAAGGCATCAAAGAACGGAGCCAGTGGTTCAGGATTGTAGGCGCCGGGACCACCGCCAATAATCAGCGGCCAGTTCTGATCGCGATCAGCCGCCCGCAAAGGAATGGCTGCCTGGCGCAACATATTTAGAATGTTAGTACAGGAAAGTTCATACTGCAGGGTAAAGCCGATGATATCAGTCTTCGCGAGGGGGGTAGCGGTTTCCAGGGTGGTAAGTAATACCTGCTCTGCTGCCATCTGGACAGCCATGTCAGGCCAGGGTGTATAAACACGTTCTGCGGCAACACCATCCAACGAGTTAAGGATCTGATAGAGGATGCGAAGTCCAAGGTGGCTCATCCCGACCTCATACACATCAGGAAAAGCTAACGCAACCCGCAGGTCAGCATCTGGCTTTGTCACTGACCCCATCTCACCGCCCATATAGCGGGCCGGTTTTTCAACGCTTAACAGATCCAAAGGCATGGAGGTTCCTTGCTAAAAAAGAAAAACCCCCGAAGTCTACACTTCGGAGGCATTTTCTTTTGAATGGTGCCCAGGACTAGACTCGAAAGAATAGCGAAGCCAGGCCCAGTAAGTACCTGAAATAAAAAGGTTTCTCCAAAAGTCGAGTTAGTTTTTGTACTCGTTATTTTGGGGTTTTGTGTACCATTTTGTGTACCAGTTTGTGTCTCATTTTTAACAGGTTTTCATATCATAATCAAGAAATATTTATTGCACAGAGGCTATTTACGAAACAGCTGACCTGTTCCAGCGCCTCCCCGTAGCATGCCCCGGCCTCCCAAAAAGCCGGGGTTTTTTTGGCCTGAAATCGCCTTTTTTCTCTGCCTCGGTAGCATCTATCAACAGATGTAATGGAGGTGTCTATGCAAAAAAGATTTGTCATACCGATTTTAACGCTGCTTGCTGTGCTTGCGGCTGTCCCTGCGTTTGCTGACGATGGGGCAATCTATTATTCATTGGGAAATTTCCCCGTCGTCGAGCCTGCGTTGAGGCGTTTATCCTGGGTACTGGGTTCAAAAGACTATCAGAGCATTGTCCTATCGATGATCACGATTGGAATTTTCCTCGCAGGGCTGATCAACGTTTTGAGCTCTGCGGCTTCGGGTAGCGCGAAAAAGTTCACGCTCACAGCTTGGCTCGTGCCTGGCATGATGGGCGCAATGCTTTACCTGGCAGTCCTCGGACCAACAGCGTCAAAAACAGATTTAATCGTTTATGATGAGGTGTTGAATCAGCAGTCTAAAGCCACAATCACGCTTCCGACCGTTTTAACCAAGCTGCTGACGGTCTCTAATAGCCTTGAGCGAGCTGTAGTTGACGCGATCACGCTGACCGCTGACGTGTCAATCGGAGATCGCCGCGTTTTACTCGCAAATCCATGGCCGATGCTAAAACAGAGCGTCGGCACAAAAAATCTCGATGCAGCTGCAACGCTTCAAAATTATATTGAGCAATGCGTTGTGTTTGACATTGCCGCTGGGGTTTCAGGACTGAACCTTGAGGAATTAGGTTCGACGGACGATCTCGCCGCATCATTACGTGAAGCGGGTAATCCATCAGTTTTCATGCAAACGCGAATTGACGCTGACGGTGACGCACTTGAAAGTTCCGAAGGTGTCTCGTGTGCAGACGGAATCGAACGCATTTTAAAAGCATATTCTTCAACTAAACTCAGAGAAGATTTCAAAACGTATTGCGCCTCAGGCGGCTATAATAGTTCGTCAATCTGTTCGTCAACACTTGAAAATCTAACTAAAATGGCTGCGCCGGATAACACAAGCATTTCCGAAATGTCTGGCGAAGAATTTTTCGCATGGCGAGCATTGTCGCAGCAATTATTCGCGGGGATGCTGTCCTCGAATGTCGGCGATATCGCTCAAATTGGTAGCCGTCAACAAGTGTCAGCAGGCATGGGCGCAGGCCTGGCCGCTTCTGCCTGGATGCCAGCGATTCGCGGCACTTTATTAGCTGCAATCCTTGGACTGATCCCCATTCTTGTTTTACTCCTACCAACCCCGATTTATGCAAGGGTTTTACAGACAATCGGCGGACTTTTCGTCCTATATCATGCGCACGGCATGATAGATGCCTGGTTATCAACGTCATTCGCTGATTATCTGGCAGCACAATCATTTGACCTAACAAACACTGACCAAGGCCTCCTTGCTGAAATTGCGATCCCTAACGGTGCATCAACAATGATGTCAATGCTCGGATATGCGAGGACTCTCGGGTTCGGCCTGGCAACGATCGTAGCAGGCCTAGTTTCGCAGGCTGCAATTTTCCCACTTGCTCAGCTGGGCGGGCAACTTTCAGGCGTCCTCGGCGGGGCGGGCAACGCAACCGGCGCGCTGCTAACGCCAGAGGGGCGCAGCCAGGCAATAAATGGTATTGCCGATGCTGGCGGCAATCTGACAGCTGCTCAAAAACTCGGTGATCAAATGCTCGATAGCAGAATGACTCAAAATATCGCTCGCGAGACTGGCGCAGCCTGGTCGATGCGCGATGCTGGAGGTCCACAAGGTTTCGAGAACGGCCTAACACAGGCCGGGCGCTGGTCAACTGGCCTCCAAGTAGGCCAAGGCCTGCAGACGCAGCAGCTGCAGACAGAGGCTGCAGCTGGTCAAATTCCTGGTATGCCGCAGGGGTCAACCCCCGCAGATTTCAACCTGGCTCGTGGTGGTGCTGGTCTCAACATGGCAACCACCAACGGCGCGATGTCAATCAGCCGCGATGCGGCAGGCAATACAGTTCAATCTAGCCTGCAAGCTGGTCACAGCGCTACTATTGGCGGCACATCTGACGCGCCGACAAGAAACTATTTGACGTCAAATGCCGGTGTTTTCAAAACCGGCCTTGATTCATCGATAAAATCGCATATGTCGCGCGATCTCAGCAAAGCGCATACGATCACTGAGCGTGCTGCTCACGATGTCCAAAAAGCAGATTCACAAGCTTATACTGACACGGTCAAATTCCTCGAAAATGTCGGCAAATCCGACAATTTCAGCACGAGCCAGAAGCAAAGCGCCGCATGGGCATTAAATAAGCTGAAAGGCCAAAAAACGGCATTTGACAAAACTATCCGCTCGGGGGAGTCAGCCGGTTCTAACAGCGGCAACGACAGGGGACAAAACGTTGCTGTCAACATTGGCGGCCAAGCCGGTGCGAACGCAGGAGTATCAACTCCGCAGGGTAGTCCCGCCCAAGCCGGAGCGAATGTTTCCGTCTCAGGCGGCGTAAATAGAACTGAATCAGCCGGGAGTGCCAGCCGCACATATACAGCTGACGATGCGAGCAAAGCGCGTGCCTGGTCAGAGGTTTCCAGTTCTGACACGACATTTAGCGATACTGTTTCAGGTCTACGCGAGTCAGCGTCAACATCGTCAGACACGAGAATGCAGCAACTCGCGAAAGAGCAAGGGCTCGCGACAACTAAGTCAAGCACGACACACGATAATTATAGTACAGCTGCGGCTCGCGAAGAATCTCTGCGCACAACCTATGGGGAGGCAACAACTGACGGTTCAGCCCTTAATATCGACACGTCAGGACGATTTGCGGCAGCAATCAGAGCGACATACGGAAGCCAGGGCGAAGACATGCTTCGCAGGGCAAACGCAGGTCAAGACGTGCCTGAACTAAATAAATTCGCGAGCGGCTGGTCTACGACTGAGGCGAACCGAATCAGAAGCCTCGCCGAAACTCGCATGAAAAATAATGTAGCTGAACGTGCAAACAGCCAGCTCGCAGACGGCAAGGCCGCAGCAACCACGCCCCCGACTAACGATTACAGACAATTAGTCATGCAACAAGCTGCTCTCCACGGAATTTCGCCGAATATGAAAGTGGCTAAAGCCAGCGCGTTCGCTGGCAAATCCGCTGCGTCAAATCAGGTCCATGGTCCAAACAGACTCGAAAAAGCAGGGCTTGAAAACGAACTTGGACAAAAAAGACAACTCGCAGTCGAACAGAGCAACGAGAACAAATTGACTCACTCAGGCGATGTGCTGCCGCCAACAGAAAAAAACGAGCCTGACTGGTAATCAATCGCTCCTGCCCCACTAGCCCCGACGTAAAGCCGGGGCTTTTTTAATGTCCGAAACAGCCGGTTTTCTCTGCCTGCCAGCTATCTATATTACAGAACAGCAACGGAGGTTATCATGGAAGAAATCAGACGGCTTATCGATAAAAAGGTTTTTGCAATTTACGGCTCAGGTCTACTCGCCGCAGCAGCATCGTTGCTGATCGCTGGCGGGCCAGGACTGCCGCTCGCGGTTGCGATTCTCACAATCGAGCATATCGGACTAGCTCTACTGTTTAGAGATCAAGAATATCGCCTTAACGGCTTACTTCGGAGGAATCAGAAAAATGACTGATCAAGAAATTCAAATCGAGAAATCAACCCGCACAGCGGCAACTAAATTGGGTGCGATGGCCGGATTCATTATGTTTTTGACGGTATGGTTTATGAACAGATTCGCCATTAGCGATCTCGGTTTTTCAATCGCAATCGGCGTGTTTGTAGGTTTTGCCTGGGGTCAAACATGCTACGACGCAGGACTCAAAAACCACGGCTACAAACGAGGCTA
>JAJTBI010000029.1 GCA_021286935.1 Geobacteraceae bacterium | reverse complement strand
TCAGTCCCCCTCGTAAGCAGACGGCTCAGTACCTTTGACAAACGACTCTGATGAGCCTTCAGCGCCACGGGCAAGCTTGCCACTTTTCGGGTTAACCCGCACAACAGAAACGGTCTCTGGCACTTCAAATCCCTGAATGGGCAGGCCGGCAACCGCCTTCATCATATACTCTGCCCAGATCGGGGCGGCAGCCTGGCCACCGGAGCCCCCAGCCCCCAGAGAACGTGCCTGGTTATCAAAGCCAACCCATACGCCGGTCACCAGTTGCGGTATATACCCCACAAACCAGGCATCTTTCATCTCATTGGTAGTACCGGTCTTACCGGCTACCGGACGCTTGATCGCCGCCGCACGGTGACCGGTTCCGCTCTGCACAACCGACTCCATCAGGTTAGTAATCAGATAAGCGACATCTGCAGAGGTCGCCTGAGTTGCACGAAGAACCGGTGAGCTGCCTGCCGAAGGCAGCACAGGTTTTTCTGGAGCTTTTATTGTTACCGGTGTTGTAGCATCGGCCTCTGCCGCCACTGGAGCTGATGGTTCCGGCGGAAGAGGTTGATGGTGCTCCTCCAAAACCTGGCCATTACTGTCAGTGACTTTGGCAATATAGTACGGCTGCAGATAGATCCCTTTGTTGGCAAAAGCGGTATAGGCCGAAGTCAGCTCCAGGGGCGATACACTTGCTGCCCCCAGCGCCAAGGACAGATTCGGCTCTATTTTAGAGGTAAATCCAAGGCGCTTGGCAAATGCCACTGCATGATCTACACCAATTTTTTCAAGAATCTTTACACTGACTACGTTAATGGAGTTGGTCAATGCCTCACGCATAGTAACCGGACCGCGGTAGGTGTTATCGTAGTTTTTGGGAGACCAGGTTTTCCCCAAGCCAGCCGGATATTCCACTGGTGAGTCATCAATCACCGTTGCAGCGGTAAACCCTTTCTCCAAGGCAGCTGCATAGATAATCGGCTTAAAGGCAGAACCGGCATTTCGCTTGGCCTGCACAGCCCGGTTAAACTGACTCTTACGGAAGTCATAACCGCCGATCATCGCCTTGACACCGCCGGTACGAGGGTCGATCGAGACCAGGGCACCCTGGACCTCCGGCATCTGATCAAGGGCAAAGACCGCCCCCTGGTTATTCTGATCAGGGGTAATCACCTGCAGGTCTATCACGGCACCCAGCCCAAGTGATTTAGCTGACTTTTCCGGCTTGCCGTAACTGTTCACCAACGCCAATCTGCCGGCCCAACCCATTCCTTTACGGTCAAGTGCGCCGTAGCGATCACCCACCCGCACCGTTGCAACCCCCTTGGCAGGATCAACCGCAGTTACTACACCTGCATAGGTCTCTCCTGCTTTCAAGGCAGCAGAATCAATACCTTCTTCGACTTTGTCGCAGAACGGTTCTATTTCTTCCCGCTTCAGATATTTAGCCGCCCCCCTGAACCCCTGACGCTTGTCAACCGCCTTCAAACCGGCCCTGACCGCATCATAGGCCGCCCCCTGCATGTTGGCATTCATGGTGGTATAGATCTTCAACCCACCTTTATAGAGCTGGTCTTCTCCGTACTTTTCCTCAAGATATATCCGCATCTGCTCAAGAAAATAGGCAACTCGATCATTCATAACCCGACGACCAGGCAAAATAGTCAGTGCGGTCTTACGGGCATGGTCAGCCTCGGCCTGGGTTACGAACCCTTCCTGCACCATCCGCTCCAGCACATAGGCCTGACGCTCCTTGGCCCTCTCCAGGTGCTTGATCGGTGAGTAGGCATTGGGTGCCTTGGGCAGGCCAGCCAGTATCGCCATCTCTGCCAGATTAAGCTGTTCAACCCGCTTTCCAAAGTAGGTCTCGGCAGCAGCTTCTACGCCATAGGAGCCAGCCCCCAGGTAAATCTGATTCAGGTAGAGATACAAAATCTCATCCTTGGTCAGCTTTTCTTCCATCCGCTTGGCCAGGATCGCCTCTTTAATCTTGCGGGAAAGCTTCTTTTCCGGGGTCAACAGCATGGTCTTGGTAACCTGCTGGGTAATGGTGGATGCCCCCTCTTTTTTGCGCATGGAGATGATGTTCTTGAAGGCGGCACGGACGATACCGAAATAGTCTATCCCCTTATGGGAGTAAAAACTGGCGTCTTCAGCAGCAACAAAGGCCTGTATCAACTTGCGAGGCATCTTGTTAACCGGCACTACCAATCGGCGCTCAAGATAAAACTCCCCCACCAGCGTCCCATCATCGCCAAACACCCGAGAGACAATCGGCGGCTTATAATCGGTCAGACGATCCACCTTGGGGAGCTTGGCCATCAAAAAGGCCACATATCCCCCCAGCCCCAGCAGTGACACCACCACTAAAGTAACTACAATCAACAGCAGGGTAGACAGAAAACCTTTTCTGCTCTGATTGGGCGCTCGACGACTTGTTTTGCTCTGTTCCTGATACATGCTGACAACCTTTCAAACACCTCTATTCACACAAAAACTGCTCTGTATTTTCGCACGATACCTGATTCAGGAACGTGGTTCAAGTTTTAGCTAGTGTATCGGCCTAGCTCTGCTTGTCAATCCGGTTATTCAGGTTATACTGGTATACTTAATAGCGTTCACTCCCCGCGAGGCCACCCATGCGCATCACCACCAAACTGACGTTAATTATTTCTGTATTGCTGATAACCCTGTTCATGGCACTGGGCTGGAACTCCTATCAGCACGAACTGCGCCTGATCCAGCAGCAAGGGGTAGAAAAGGCACGCATTATTGCACGCCAGATCATCGAAACACGGGACTATCTCTCCCGTGCCGAACAGGGCGAATCAGAAAAGAACTATGCCCTGGTTCCCCAGGTGGCGGCCAGCCGGATAGCGGTACGGATCACCGAGGGTTCACCCTACTACGTCCGCCAGGTATCCCTGCGCAATCGCAACCCGGAAAACAGACCTGATGAGTATGAGGCTTCCGAGTTGGCACGGATCACTGCAGCCCCCACGCCACAAGAGAGCTTCAGGATCGTTGGAAGCGGTGGCAAAGAAACCCTGCGTTACCTGCTGCCCATGACTGCTGAAAAGTCCTGTCTGACCTGCCACGGCAGCTTTGAAACAGCTCCACGTTTTGTGCAAGAGCGTTTTCCCAAGGGACACCCCTCCTACAACTACCGGGTAGGTGAAATAATCGGCGCCATCTCCGTCTCGGTTCCGATGCGTGAGCTGTATCGCTCCATTGACAGCAACCTGTTCCACGGACTGGTGATCGAGTCCGCTATCCTGCTGCTGCTGCTGGTCTTTACCGGCTGGGTCATTCACCGTGCCATCTTAAAGCCGGTAGCAACGGTTGCCAAAGGGATTGAAGGGGTGGCCAGCAGCGGCAACTATACGCAACGAATCGAGCAAACAGGCAATGATGAGATCGGCCATCTGGTGGCCTCATTTAACGAATTAATGGCAGAGCTGGAGCGTAGAACCCTGCAACGGGCCGAATCTGATGAACGCTACCGCAATTTCATCGAGATTGCCCAATCCCCCATCATCACGTTTCTACCGGACGGCAAGATTGTCATTGTCAACCAAAAGGCTGAACAGCTTTTCGGCCTTACCAAAGAAGAACTGCTGGGGCAGAGCATTTGCGACTTCATGGCTGATCCAGAACCTCTCAGAGAAGGAATCAGGGATTACTTCCAGGCTGGCAGCAGCAGCCTGATCGGCACCACCAGTATCCAGACCGTACGGAATGTCTGCGGAAACCTGTTCGCAGTAGAAATGGTCATTTCAGTCTCGCAAACGGACCAGGAGGCGATGTTTACCGCCATACTCAGGACAGTAAAGACACCATAGGTTCCATACGGCCTGAGCTTAAAAAGAAGCACAAGCGCATTACGAAACCATTGCGGATTTCACTAAAAATCAGTTAGAAACAGGTTGCATACTATTAATAGATGACTACTTTGTCACATCAGGAGAAAACAGATGACGATTCAGACAACAAAAGAAGCCAATGCCACGGTACTGACCATAGCCGGCAGAATGGATGCCGTCACCGCACCAGAGTATGAAAAGGCACTGAATGAACGCATAGCAGCCGGGGAGTCCGCCTTTGTGATCGATTTTCAGGGGCTGGAGTACATCAGTAGTGCCGGTCTGAGGGCACTGCTTGCCACAGCAAAACTGCTGAAAACCAAAAACGGACAGATCCGGTTGGCCAACGTACTGGGAACGGTCAGAGAGGTATTCGACATCTCCGGCTTCGGTTCCATCTTCCAGATTCAGGATTCAGTTGCCGCTGCCCTGGCCGACCTGGGCTAAAGGCCATGACCTTTGATACTCTCAAATGTGCAGCCACCCTTGAGAACCTCAATCAGGTAATCGAGTTCGTGGAGGAGGCTGCAGACCGTTTCCAGCTGGCCACCAAGAAAAAGTTCGGCCTGTTGATTGCGGTTGAAGAGGCCTTTGTCAATGTCTGCCACTATGCCTATCCCGATGCAGGGGGGGACGCAAGCATCTCATGCGGTACTGATAACGGAACGTTTGTCGTCGAAATAGCCGATTCAGGGGCTCCGTTCGATGTCCTGTCACTGCCCGCTCCTGATACCACCTCAGACATCATGGATCGCCAGGTCGGCGGCCTGGGAGTCCACTTCATCCGTACCTTGACTGATCAGGTCAGCTACCGTCGTGAAGAGGGAAACAACATCCTGCAGATGATCCTCCACAAAGCAGAGGACACGCCTCCATGACCCACTGTTTAGCGGTACGTCTGCTTTGTCTCTTGCTTCTGCTTCTTGCCCCTGCCATCACTCCAGCACACGCCGCTGACCCGGCCATGTCGCTGGATGACTGTATTGCTCTAACCCTACGGGAAAACCGCACCATCAAAAATGCCTACCTTGACCGGGTTGTACAGAAATATGACCTGCGCATGGCTGAAGACAAGTTTGTCCCCACCCTGACCCTGGCGCCGTCGGTTACCGGCAGCGGCAACACAAAACCCCTGGGAGGCGGTATAAACAACAGCAGCAGCAACACCACGCTCAAACCTGGTGCAGTTGCAACCCTGACTGAAAACCTGCCGGCCGGTGGCACACTAAGCGTTGGCAGCAGCTATACCGTCACCAGCACCCAGCAGACAGTGCCCTCACGGGATTACGGCTGGAACATCAACCTGACCCAACCGCTACTGAAAGGGGCCGGCCTGGATGTCAACCTGGAGTCGGTACGAGTTGCCCGTATCAACGAACAGAAGAATATCCTCGCACTTAAGTCGACCCTCATCTCCACCATGTCATCAGTCATCACCTCCTACCGCAGCTACATCCAGGCCATTAAATCGCTGGAGATCACCCGGCAATCCCTGGAGCGCAGCCGCGAACTGGTGGCCACCAACCGGGAACTAATTGCAGCCGGACGGATGGCAGCGATAGAGATTGTCCAATCTGAAGCAGACCTGGCAAATCAGGAACTGAGTCTCTTGACTGCTGAAAACAGCCTTGATGCCGCCAGGCTGGCATTAACCAAGGCGATTGATATTGATAAAAACACCCGGATTACACCGCTGGCAGAAACCCAGATCCCGCCGGTACCGTACACACTTGTACAGGCCAGACAGCTGGCCTTCAGTAACCGGCCAGACTATCAAAGCCTGCTGCTGGATTACGAAAACAGCAAGCGGGCACTGACCATTGCCAAACGCAATACACTCTGGGATCTCTCCCTGACCGGAACCTACGGTGAGACCTATAACCGGGCCACCAGCATAACACCGGTAAACTCCAACGGTGCCTGGACAGCGGGCCTGATCCTGACCATCCCCCTTGACAATCTCTACCGCTCTTCAAGTGACCGTCAAGCCGCTCTGGCCGCCGAGATAAGCCTGAAGAAGATGGAAAACAGCCTTGCACGTCAACGGGAGGATATTGAAATCGAGATCCAGGATGCCCTGCGTTCTGCTGAAATGAACTACCGTCAGATCAAGCTGGCCACCCTGGCACGTACCCTGTCGGAAAAAAAGGTGGAGATTGAGACGGAAAAGCTGAAAGCCGGGCGTTCCACCAACTTCCAACTGGTCAGTTACCAGAATGACCTTAAAAATGCGCAGCGCAGTGAACTTGATGCGATTATCACCTACCAGAACGCCTTGACCAGCCTTGAAAGCAAGCTGGGTATTACCCTGGAACGTTGGGGTATCGCCCTGGCTGAACGGCCCTGAAACCGGGACAAACAATGGAACAGCAAACCATCATAGCAGGCAGAATACTTGAAGATATGTCAGACGGGGTGATGACCATCGACCTGAACGGTCGGATCACTACCTTTAATGCCTCAGCAGCCAGAATACTGGGGATCCCCCAGGAAGATGCGCTGGCAAAGTCCTTTGGCGAGGTATTTCTACAGGCCGAAGCCAATGACGACTTTAACCAGACCATCCTGGATGCCATCTACGAATCATCCACCAGCCATAACCGGATTGTCCCTTTTTCCTACCATGACAAACAGACCACTCTGGCACTAACCACCACCTTTCTTAAAGCAGAGGACGGCACTGGCCAGCGGATGGGCGTGATCGCGGTATTCAGTGACATTACCGAGCTGCAAGCGCTACAGGAGGCCGAGGCCCGCCTGGCGGAGGAGTTGAAAAACAAGCACCGGGAACTGCAGGCAGCCTACCTGAAGACCGAAGAAGGCAATCAGCAGTTACAGTCGGCCCTGAAGAAGGTTCAGATCATCAGGAACACGGCAACCGCCTTCACCATCATCCTCTTTCTGGGGATCGGCTTGTTTGTCTGGAACCGCAGGCCAGCCAGTCTGAGCTCTTCAGCCCCCTCACCAGCCTCTACACAGGCATCTGCATCAAGCGTTGTACCGGTCATCCCCCAGCCGGTCTCCAGCAGTATTACCCTGACCGGCAAGCTGCTGCCGTTGCAGATGGTGAATATTACCAGCCCGATCTCCGGCAAGGTGGGCCAGGTCATGGTCCGCTATGGCGACGTGGTCAAGGCAGGACAACCGTTGCTGATCATGGACACCAGCGAGGCGATGATCAAGTACCGCGAGGCAAAGGCAGCCTACATCAAGGCGCAAAACAGCTACAAGCTGATGGAAAAATGGGACACCAGCGCTGATGTAGCCCGGGCGCAACGTTCTCTGGCAAAGGCAAAACTCTCACTGGAAAATCAGAAGAAGACCCTGGACGAATCAGAACGACTGTACAAAAAAGGGATTATCCCTGCCACCGAGTATGATTCAGCCAAAAGTCAGTACATCAATCAGCAGATGGATTACCAGAGTGCCCAGGAAGAGCTGAAGGCTGCCCATGAAAAGGGTAACAGTGAAAACCGTAAAGTATCCCGTTTTGAGCTGGATAATGCTGAATCCCGCATGCGGCAGGCTGAAAAGGATATCGCCTCCTCAGCTATCATGGCACCGGTTTCAGGCATTATCATGAAGCCACCTGCCAGCGGCCAATCCAAGGAGGGCAGGACCGTAGAGCGTGGCACCACCTTCCAGCAGGGAGAACTGCTGCTGGCCATCGGCGACCTGTCAGGATTTTCTGTCAATGCCAAGCTGGATGAGGTGGATGTCACCAAGGTCCAGCTGGGGCAGAAGGTACGGGTAAGCGGTGATGCCTTTCCCGGTCAGCAGCTAAGCGGTAGCATCCAGAGCATCTCACCCCATGCAGAAGAGGGGGAAGGGGGCAAGTCTGTCTCCTCCTTTGGCATCAGGGTCGTGATTGACAGCGTACCACCAGAGCTGAAAAAACGGATCATGGTGGGGATGACCGCCAACCTTGAAATTATCATCTACGAAAAACCCGATGCCCTGATGGTGCCGCTGGCTGCGGTGCATGATGAACAGGGCAAACGCTATGTCACCAGAAAAAAAGGTACTGCCCCCTCAGATGCCGTTGAGAAGGTACCGGTAACCACCGGCTACACCACCCAGGATGCGGTTGAGATCACCAGCGGCCTGAAGGCCGGTGACCTGCTGGAAGTAGCCACGCTCGGCCCACCGCCCCCACCAGGTGGGAAGCCTTAAAATGCTGACCCTGCGCGACATACGTAAATCCTACCGGATCGGCCCCACCGAAGTGGAAGTACTCAAAGGGGTATCCCTTGAAATTCAGCAGGGAGAACTGGTCTCCATCATGGGCCAATCCGGGTGCGGCAAATCGACCCTGATGAATATCATCGGCCTTTTGGACCGCCCCACCTCCGGCAGCTTTATGCTGGATGGCGCAGAAGTCAGCTACAGCAATGACGATACCCTGTCTGAAATCCGCAACCAGCGGATCGGCTTTGTGTTTCAGCAGTACTTCCTGCTTTCCCGCCTGACTGCCCTTGAAAACGTTGCCCTGCCGCTGGTCTACCGTGGTGATAAAGGCACCAACAGCCACGAACGCTGTATGGAACTGCTGAAACGGGTCGGCATGGCTGACCGAGCCCAGCACCGTCCCAATGAACTTTCCGGTGGCCAGCAACAGCGGGTGGCCATTGCCCGCGCCCTGGTGGGCAACCCGTCCCTGATCCTGGCCGATGAACCGACCGGCGCCCTTGACACCAATGTGGGGGGCGAGATCATGGAGCTGTTCAAGACGCTGAATGCTGAGGAAGGGATCACCGTGGTGATCATCACCCATGACCCCGGCATTGCACGCCAGTGTAAGCGGGTGGCGGTCATGAAGGACGGAGTGATTCTGTCATGATCCATCCTTCCCACCTGAAAGAGGCAGCCCGCAGCCTGCTTGCCTCAAAGCAACGCACCATCCTGGCCCTGATCGGCATTGTGATCGGTATCGGATCAGTCATCGCCATGGTCTCAGTGGGCAGGATCGTACAGGAAGAATCCCTGCGCCAGTTTAAAGAGATGGGGACTGATATCCTGACCATTGAAAAGGAGTTCGGCGGCTCTGGCCCACCCGGCATGCCGGGCGCACCAGCTGCCGGTGCTGCAGCAAAGGCAGCGCTCAGACTTGCTACCATCCTGGCCATTCCCTCCCGCTGTCCCGGTATTGCTGCGGTTGCCCCGTCAGTCAGAGGCAGTGGCGACATCAGCTTTGCTGGCAAAAAACTTGAGCGCTGCAGCCCAATGGGGGTGACGGCATCATTCCTGGATATCAACAAGCTGACCATGCGGAAAGGACGTTTTCTGTCTGACTTGGACGAGCAAAGCCGCTACTGCGTGATCGGCAGTCAGGTGGCTGCAGAGTTGCAAAAGCAAGGGGCATCCCAACTGCTCGGCTCAAAGATCAGGCTGGGTGACAATCTGTTCACCGTTATCGGGGTTACCAACGAAGTGCCCCAGGGCGGTATGCGCCGCTTTGAACCCAACGAAATGATCTACGTGCATATCACCACCGGCCTGCGGGTCTTTGCCAATGCCGAGATACAATCCATCACTGCCAGGGTCAGTAACGGCACCACCAACAACGCTGCCCGTGATCAGGTCATGGCCTACGTTGCCTCCCTGGGCAAAGGGCAGACGGTCAGAATAACCAGCCCGGAAGAGATCATCGCCCAGATGGAAAAACAGATGCAGATGTTTACCCTGCTGCTGGGGGCCATCGGTAGCATCTCACTGATCGTGGGTGGGGTTGGCGTCATGAATGTAATGCTGGTCTCGGTCACCGAACGCCGTCGCGAAATCGGCATCCGCCGTGCCCTGGGGGCCAAGCGGGGCGATATCCGCGGACAATTTTTGATTGAATCCGTCATCCTGTCATTGATCGGCGGCCTGTTCGGCATCATCTTCGGTATCGGCGCCTCCTGGCTGATCGCCCACTTTGCTAAATGGCAGTTTGCCCTCTCCTTCAGCGCCATCCTGCTGGGGGTTGGGGTTTCCAATGCCGTTGGGATCTTCTTCGGTTATTACCCCGCCCGCCAGGCCTCCCTACTGGACCCGATTGTTGCATTGAAGTCAGATTAAGCTGCCAACAGAGTTGACGGCTACAACCATCTGTTGGCAGAAGCACAACCACAACATACTGGTTTCACAGCATACATTTCATGGCACACATACTGCAATCAACATATATTGGTCGACAATAAGAGCGAATGTAAAAACGTTGAAAGGAGAATTACTATGAAAAAGACCGTTCTATTAACTGCAGCACTCGTCGGGAGCCTTGTCGCAACCGCCTATGCGGACAATTTCCGCTGTCCCAACGGTAACATTGTATCAACCGGAGACAGCGCCTCTATTGTGGCGATGAAATGTGATACGCCGACATACAAAAATAGCCGGATGCAGAGCGAGGCTGGTGGCAGCGGGGCTACCATCCTGATCAACATCGAGGAGTGGACCTACAACGAAGGTCCACATCGCCTGGTGCATATCCTTGTTTTCCGCAACGGAATTCTTGAGTCAGTGCAGACCGCCGGGCTCGGCAAATAAACACACTCATACTCTATCGATATACAAATGGAGGCACGCAATGTCGTTACGAATATTTTCTGTTATTGCAATGACTTTGGCATCATTTGTCGGCTCCGCCACTGCCGGCGACTACCGCATTACCTGGAAAAGCACACTGCCGGAAGGGACCACAAACAGGTGCAACATCAAGGTAACAGGCGCTCCCACGGTAGGGGCAGGCACGCTGCTTAAGCAGTGGGAAGGGGTCAGTTTTCCGCTGTACGCGTTTATCCCAGCCGATTTCAACAAAAAGATCAGCTACAACCCTGTCTCTGGCTGCGCCCGACTAAACGTGGACATTGTCTGCCACTCCAAACCTGATGGCGGTGAATGGATACAAAAACTGACCATCAGTCCTTGTCAGGATCGCACCATCCGCGTGTATGAGTACGGTATTCGTCTGGAGTAATCAGAACGGCGCACAAGCAAGAACGCTTTTAACGACTCTAAGCACGCAAGGAAATCAGATGCAAGAGCCTCACGCAACCATGAATATCTATGACCTGAAACTCTGGAAAAAGATCTGGGACATTTCAAAAATGTTCTGGTTCTCTGAAGAAAAGTGGAAGGCTCGATGGCTGTTATTCATGTTGTTGCTGCTGCTGGCATCCGTAACCGGTATTAACATTCTGTTCAATTACCTGGGCCGCGATCTGATGGATGCACTGGCAAACAAAGATATAGCGAAGTTCTACCGCTGCATACTGTTCTATGCTGCCGGGTTTGTGGTTGCCATACCAATAACCGCCATCTACGGCTACATCCAACAGAAACTGTCCATTAACTGGAGACGCTGGCTGACCACCCGGTTTATGGAGCGCTACTTTAAAAACCGCGCCTACTACCATATCAGCAATGACCCGGGGATAGACAACCCTGATCAGCGAATTGCCGATGACATAAAAAATCTTACCCAAAACAATCTGTCAGTATTGCTGCTGGTCCTGAGCTCGCTCATGGATTTTTTCTCCTTTGTCGGCGTACTTTGGAGCATCTCGGGGAAACTGGTACTGGTTCTGCTGTTTTACGCCACCATCGGTACCATCATCAGTGTACTCCTTGGTAAGCGCCTGCTTAACCTCAACTTCCAGCAGACCCGACGGGATGCTGATTTCCGCTATGGCCTGATGCATGTCAGGGACCATGCAGAGTCGATCGCCTTTTACCAGGGAGAAGAGCGGGAAAACATCCAGGTGCTGGACCGATTGAAGGCTGCAATCAGCAACAATCTGCTCCTTGCAAGCTGGGAACGTAATCTTGCCTTTTTCACCTCTGGCTATAACTACATCCCCCAGGTACTGCCACTGCTGGTTCTGGCCCCTCAATTTTTTGCAGGCCAGCTGCATATAGGTGTTATGACCCAGGCAACCGGTGCTTTTGCCATGGTGCTTTCGGCACTTTCGTTGATAGTTACGAAATTTGCGATGTTCAGCTCCATAGCTGCAGGAGCGGCCCGTCTTGAGTCATTTGACACCAGACTGGATCAACTGATTGAGGTACAACAATCGCCGTCAACTACAGGCATTCTATCCAAAGAGAACAGCGTGCTCGCGCTGGACAGGGTTACGCTCCTGACGCCAGATCAACAGCACACCTTGGTTAAGGAGACCTCCGCCCAGGTCCCATCAGGAAAAGGGCTTTTGATTGCCGGACACAGCGGTGTGGGGAAAAGCTCACTCCTGCGGGCTGTTGCCGGACTCTGGAATACTGGAGAAGGTCAGATCACCAGACCACCCTTGCGTGAGATCTTTTTTCTGCCCCAACGACCCTATATGATTCTGGGCTCATTGCGCGAACAGCTGCTCTATCCGAACCTGGACAGTGAGACGACAGATGACGAGCTTCGCGCTGTGCTGGACACGGTTAACCTACCCAATCTAGCAGACCGGTTTGGTGGGTTTGACGCGGTTATGGGCTGGGGGACACTGCTGTCTCTGGGGGAACAACAACGCCTGGCCTTTGCCAGACTTTTGTTATCCAATCCCCGTTACGCCGTACTTGATGAAGCAACCAGCGCCCTTGATGTAACCAATGAGGCCCTGCTCTACGGCTACCTCAAACAATCCGGAACAACCTTTGTCAGTGTTGGGCATCGCCCCAGCCTGATAAGCTACCACGATCAGGTGCTGGAACTGACCGGCAATGGCAACTGGCGACTGCTGGCAGCTGAGGAGTATCAGGCAGTCATGGCTTGATTGCCCCATAGCCCAGCTGTGTTGAAGAGATGACGCGCTCATACCTTCTCTTGTACTGCAACAGATTGTTAAACCTCTTTGCCGAGGCCGATTGTTGCAGTGAGGCTGAATCATACCGCCACCAGAATTGGCACACACGGACGAACAGTAGCACCGCCAAACACCATAACCATTCGTTATTGCAGTAGATATCAATTGGCACACATACTGCTCTATTTGAAAGTATGCACTCACCACAAAAGGACAGGAGGAAACAACAATGAAAAAGCAGATCATGGCAGCAGTGGCACTCTTAGGGCTGATGATGGCAGGGACAGCTTTTGCAGAACTAAAAGATAATAACGACGGCACACTCATCGATACCACGCAACGCCTGGTCTGGCTCAAACAGGCCGACTGCTTCGGCAAGGTAAATTTCTTCGATGCCCAGAACAAACCTTACGCCCTGGCATCCGGCATGTGCGGCCTGTCCGACAAATCATCTGCCGGACAATGGCGTTTACCGAACGAAATTGAGCTTAAATCATTACAAGGCAATCTGTCAAAGTTCAACGGGAACATCAGCGATTGGTACTGGACATCAAATCCGGGCACAGCGCCAAACTCCAGCAAATGCATCCTACCCACCAATGGTGCTACGCAAGGCTTTGACAGGGGTAGCTTGCATTACGTTTTGCCGGTACGTTCAATACGATAAACAAAACTTCCACCAAGGATACTAAAATGAAAAATCTTATTCTCGTCTGTATGGTGCTGACTGTAGCGATTTTCCCCTCACAAGCAAAGGCCGATGTAGTTGATTACCGATGCAATAATGGTGATTCAGAATTCCAAGTTGACACCAACGCATCGAAAATCACCTTAAAAGGCCACGGTTATTTTGGGAATTTTATCATTACGTCACCGGTTTTACTGACCAGCACATCTGCACAATGGCAGATGAAAAACAAACTTGATGTAAGCTGTTCTTATACCGCCAATGCAAGTTTCTATAAGATAACAGATCCAATAACAGTCAGCACACAATGTCCTTCCGGAAAAGGGGCTCAGGTAATTTTTACCGGCAAATGTCCCGACGGAAGTGGCTCACAAACCTTCTACTGCTGCGCCAGGTAGCCTGATGAAGGCAACTGCCCAGCAGGTACTAGCATAAGGACACCCTATGCCAAAGAACAACACACTGGATACGCTGCTTGACCGCCTGATTGCGGTGACCGAAGAACTTTCTCAGGGGCGTTTTGGCCAGTATGACGATATCTTCGAGCTGACCAAGAGCGGCCAGTATCCGCCCCTGATTGCCCGTTTTGCAGAGTCCTTCGGCATGATGGCGGTCAAAATCGAAGCCCGGGAATTTCGGCTGGAACAGATGATTGAGGAACTACGCGCAACAGAAGCCCAACTACGCGCAGCCCGGGAACAGCTGGCCCGCGAGAACAGCTCCCTCAAGAAAAACCTGCGCCGTTCCTTCCCTTTCTCATCCATCCTCGGCACCAGCCCCCAGATCAGAGAGCTGATTAGCAAGGCAGAGCGGATAGCCGATTCCCGCCTCTCCGTCATCATCACCGGTGAGACCGGTACCGGCAAGGAGCTATTTGCCAAGGCAATCCACTTTAACAGCCCACGCAGCGCCAAGCCGTTTGTGGCGGTCAACTGCTCCGCCATCCCCGAAACCATCTTTGAAAGCGAGATGTTCGGCATTGAAAAAGGGGTGGCCACCGGGGTTGAGGCCCGAATCGGCAAAATTCAGCAGGCCCAAGGCGGCACCCTGTTTCTTGACGAGGTGGGCGAGATGCCGCTGCAACTGCAGGCTAAACTGCTACGTGTGCTGGAAGAGCGGACCCTGGAACGGGTGGGCAGCCGGACTGCCATTCCGGTTGACCTGCGAATCATTGCCGCCACTAACCGCGACCTGACCAAAGAGATCGCCGCAGGACGCTTTCGTGAGGATCTCTACTACCGCCTAAACGGCGTCACCCTGCGCATCCCTCCATTGAGAGAACGTAAAGGCGACATAGAGCTGATCGCCCGGCAGTTTCTGGACAAATGGGGACGCAGTTGCGGCAGACCACCAATGCGGATCGCCAAGGACGCGCTGGAGCGATTGCGCTGCTATGGCTGGCCTGGCAATGTGCGGGAACTGGATAATGAGATTGAGCGGGCCGTGGCACTTGCCTACGGCGACACCATTACCATGACCGACCTCTCTGATCCGCTGCAGCAGCAAACCACATCATCAGCAGCTGTGGGAAAGTCACTGTTGAAGGATTCAGAAAAACAGTTGATTGAACGGGCGTTACGGGAAGCCAAAGGCAACAAGACCCAGGCAGCAGAGCGGCTGGGGATGAGCCGCGAAGGGCTACGCAAGAAACTGAAGCGGCTGGGGATGGAATAACTCGACAGGAGATACTCATTTGCAACGCATATCATGTACTTTTCTAGTTACTGCAACTATTGCCATGACACTGCTGGCCGGATGCGCACCACAGCACCCTGCTCTCCTTGTGAAACAGAGTTCGACAGCAGCTTCAACAGATGACTTCAGCCGCTCCAAACCGGAAGAACTGCCAATCGAGATCGAAGACATCCAAAAGATCCCGCAGGATGTATCCAGATTCAACTCTGTAATCAAACCACTACCAACCAACAAAGAGCAGGCTGGCGCCCTGCAACGGTTTCGCAAGCAGCATTTTTCTCCCTGGACAGCGTCGGAACCTACCCACGACCTCAAGCAGTCAATTCAGGGGATGAAGGATATCGCAAAGACAACCTGGTACGGGGAAAACCGCCTCAAGGTCAAACCGGAACGGATCAAAGTAATCCTCGACCACGCCGACCTTGAGCGACTGCCTTCCATGAACCAGCCCGGTGTAGCCATAGCCCCCACCTTTATGCGTGGGCTGCCCAACCTGAAACCGTTGTACGAGACCTCTGATGACTTCCCCTTTGATCAGCTGCAGTACAGCGAGGTAAAGACCAACGAACCACTACGTATCCTGCACCTGTCTGACACCGGAGCCTGGGCATTTGTCGAAACAGCCTATGGCCTTGGCTGGGTAAAAGCAGGCACGGTGTTACCGGTTGACAGATCAGTGCAGCAACGGATGGCCAGCGCTGACCTCGTCGTCATCACCAGAGATTTTGCGGTGATTCGGGATGACAGGGGCAAGGCGATGCCGCAACCCAGAATCGGTACCCTCTATCCACTGCTACGGGAAGAACCGGACCACTGGCTGGTTGAGCTGGCAGTTGCCGGGGAGGATGATTGGGCAACGCTTAAAACAGCACGGATACTGAAAAAAGATGCCCAACGTTTCCCACTGACGTTTAACGCTGAAACCGTGACGCATATCGGTAACGAGCTGCTCAAGACCCCCTACGGCTGGGGAGAACTGTTTCGCGACCGTGATTGTTCAGCCACCACCAGAGACTTCTTCCTGCCGTTCGGTATCTGGCTGCCCCGCAATTCACGGGAGCAACTTCATTCCGGCCCTTTTGTATCACTGGTTAACCTCTCAAAACCGGACAAGGAAAAACTGCTGATCCAGCAGGGGGTGCCGTTTCGGACCATTGTCCACCGCAAAGGGCATATCATGCTCTATGCTGGCATTTACAACGGCAGGCCGGTGGTGCTGCATACCACCTGGGCGATCCGTTTTAAAACCAAGAGCGGTCAGGAGGAAAAGTTTTATGTTGGCAGAACCGTACTGACCACTCTGGAGGCTGGCTTTGAACTGCCGCTCTCCAGAGGCACTCTGCTTGATCATGTGGACGGTATACTGACCTTACCGGCCCAATAGAATGCAAACAAAGTTGGCGGCACAAGACATACGTTGGCGGCCAACATTCGCATAACAAGCTGATATAACAATTATTTATTACTGGCACAAAGTATGCTATGAGTTACATGTGGCTATCATGCAACAACCAAGGAGATCACCATGAAAAAAACTATCATCGGAACACTGCTTTTGGGCCTTATGCTGTCCGGCGCACCTGCCGGAGCAGCCACCACCTGCCTGTGCATCGGCATGGGTAATTCAAAGAGCTGCGGAAACGGGGCGATTGGCGGCAGTTTTCTGAAAGTTGCTACACCGAATACCACATCGTTAATTTACTATCTCAAGACAGCGGCATTTGTGGCTGAACTGAATGCCGCAGGCAAGGCATTCAACCCCAATACCGGCTGGTTCTGCTGGAACGGCCAGTTGCGTTAATGGATGAAGCTGAAAGGGTAAAAGGGGACACCATATGTATCTGCAGATGAATTAACGTATACTGTCCCCAGAATTTACCTCAATACATATCCCTAAACAGAGGGAGGTAAAAGATGAAACCATATACACTATCAACGTTGGTAATTGTATGTCTTGTACTTGCAAATGTTGCTCATGCAGAAACTAATAAGGACAACAAAAACGGCACCATAGCTGACGATGCACATGGAATCGTCTGGTTGAAAAACGCCACCTGCCTGGGCTGGAACAGCTGGTGGTCAGCCAAGAATGATGTTGCCCGCCTGCAGTCCGGCATGTGCGGCCTGAGCGACAAATCAACTGCTGGCCAATGGAGGCTTCCGACACCCAAAGAATTGGCAAGCAGGGCCGTTAATACAAGTGGTTTTACCAACATTAAGCTTGGCATATACTGGACATCACTCAGTATGGGTGAACAATTCGCCTATGTCGTACACTTTCCAAGCGGTTATCTGCGAGATTACCAGAAAGGCAACGGAAACGGCTATATCTGGCCTGTCCGTGACAAATAAGCTGATCAGATCCAGAGTTCCTGAAGCGAAATCATCTTAAACAGGCCAGCCAGACAACGTTCTTCAATCAATTGAGGTACCATGCAAACCTGCACCCGTCGCACCTTTCTTAAAACCAGCGCCCTGACCGGCGCTTCGTTGCTGCTGCCCGGCCTGCTGGGTGGGTGCGCCCTGACTCGCACAAACGTTGTCAAAACGCTGCCGCTAGACCTGAACAGCTGGCCGCTGGAGCGCAAGATCGCCCAGATGCTGCTGATGGGCTTTCCTGGCGAGACCCTTGAACCGGGCAGTCCGATTGATCAGGCCATCCGTCACTACGGTGCCGGTGGCGTGGTGTTATTTGACAACAACATAGATCTGGGGGTTACCGAACGCAACATCACCAGCCCGGCACAGCTGAAAAGGTTAATGGAAGGGCTGCAGAACGCATCTGAGACCCCGCTTTTTATTGCCGTTGATCAGGAAGGCGGCGTGGTAGCAAGACTAAAGGAACGTTATGGCTTTCCTGCCACCGTATCAGCCAAATACCTGGGGCAGCAAAACAGGCTGGAGCTGACCCGGTCGGCAAGTGACAGTCTTGCGGCAACATTGGAGGAATACGGTTTTAACCTGAATTTGGCACCAGTGGTTGATCTGGCAACAAACCCGGACAACCCGGTAATCGCCTTTAAAGAGCGTAGCTTTTCTGCTGATCCTGCCCTGGTAACGGCCCATGCGGCCGAGTTCATCAAGAGTCACCACCGCCACCATATCCTGACCTGCCTGAAACACTTTCCAGGCCACGGCAGTTCCCGCGATGATTCCCATCTGGGACTGGTAGATGTAACCCGCTACTGGAATGAAAACGAGCTGCAGCCGTACCGCGACCTGATCAGTCAAGGGCTGTGTGATATGGTGATGACTGCCCATACCTTCAATACCTCCATCGACCCGCAGTATCCCGCAACCCTTTCCAAGACCACCATTGATGGTATACTTCGCAGACAGCTGGGCTTTAACGGCGTAGTGGTCAGCGACGACCTGTACATGGGGGCGATTGTGCAGCATTACAGCTATGAGACCGCGGTAGAAAAGGCGATCAACGCGGGGGTTGACCTGCTGGTGGTGGCCAATGACAAGGCCTATCGCCCGGATATCATGCCCCACACCATTGAGTTGCTCATGGGCCTGGTACGCCAGGGCAGAATTTCTCGTGAACGGATTGATCAGGCCTGCAACCGGATTATTGCACTGAAAAAACAGATATTGAAACATGGGGATGCTGCATGAAACGAGTTTTACTGACGATCATGTCGTTGTTGCTGGCAGGTATCTGTATAGCAAGTTGCCACAAGACTGAAAAGTCGATCATCTGCCTTGATGATGCCAAGACAGCAAAAATCGGTGTCATGACCGGCACCACCGGCGAAGAGATTACCAAAGCCAGGTTTCCCCAGGCCCAGGTCAAAATCTTTGATGATGTGATGGACGCCGTTGCCGCCCTCAAGTCAGGACAGCTTGAGGCGATAGTTACCGCCTTACCGACTGCTGTTCAGGTGACAAAGGTAAATACAGAATTTACCATCCTGGCTGAGCCGCTGGATAATGAAGACACCGCCATCGCCCTGAGAAAGGCAGATAGCCAGCTGCTGGCTGATCTGAACCGTATTATTGCAGAACTGAAAGCCGACGGCACGCTGGCCTCCATGCGGAAGCGCTGGCTAAAGGCAGATACCGGCCCCTATGAGGAACTGAAACTATCCCCTCCCACGTCTGGAAAACCGCTAAAGATCGGCGTAAGCGCCACCCGGGAACCGCTCAGTTTTGTTGATAAGGATGGCAGAGTCACCGGCCATGACGGCGAACTGGCCCGCCTGATCAGCATCAAGCTCAACCGCCCGATTGAATTTTCAAACATGAAGTTCATGGCGCTAATACCGGCTCTGCAGTCCGGCAAGGTAGACCTGATCCTCAGCGGCATGACCGCCACAGAAGAGCGGAAAAAGACGGTCAACTTTACCATTCCCTACTTTGCCAATGCTCAGGTGATGTTAGTGAAAAAATCCGGTACAGCATCGTCCGGGAGTCAAAGCGGGGCTACCAAACTTGGTTCAGCCGATGATCTGAAGGACAAACGGATCGGCGTTCTGCTGGGTTCGGTCCATGACACCTACGCCACCAGACAGTATCCCCAGGCCACCATCCTGCAGTACAAAAGCCCTCCTGACCTGGTACTGGCGGTTAAATCAGGCAAGGTTGATGCCGCCTTTTATACCTACGAGACCCTGCTGGAGGTTCTGCGACAAGATCAGGAACTTGGTCTGCTGGGCAAGCCGCTCTTTTCCGTCCCGATCGGCGTTGGCTTCAACAAGAGCAATGACGCCCTGAAAAACCAGTTCAACACCTTTCTGGGGCAGATCAAATCAAACGGCCAGTTTAACGACATGGTCACCCGCTGGATTCTGCAGGGCAATGTCCAGATGCCGAAAATTGCAGGAGTAAAGAGCAATGGCCGTCTGGTGATCGGCATTGTCAGCGACAAGGGGATGCCATTTACCATCATCAAAGACAACAAGATGATCGGCTTTGATGTTGAGCTGGCAGAACGGTTTGCCGCCTACCTGGGCAAGGAACCGGTCTTCGCCGACATGGAGTTTGGCAGCCTGATTGCTGCCGCCTCAACCAACAAGATTGACGCCATCTTCAGCACCCTGGTGATTACCGACGAACGCAAGCAACAGGTTGCCTTTTCAGATCCGTACTACGAACTGGGGGCCAGCGTCTTTGCGCTGAAAAAAAATATTGCTGATGCTGCTACCAAAAGCGATACCCCAAAGCTGGTTGCCCCCTCTTTCATCACCAGCATCGTCACCAGTTTTCAGAGCAACATCATCCAGGAAAAGCGTTACCTGCTGATTCTGGACGGCCTCAAGACCACCGTGATCATCTCCATCTTTGCCACCCTCTTCGGCACCCTGCTGGGGGCGCTGGTCTGCTTCATGCGGATGGCACAAGCCAATCTGCTTAATCTTCCAGCCAAGCTCTATATCTCTGTCCTGCGGGGCATGCCGGTACTGGTGCTGCTGATGCTGATCTTCTATGTGGTCTTTGCCTCGGTCAACATCAACCCGGTAATTGTGGCGGTGATTGCCTTTGGGATGAATTTTGCCGCCTACACCGCAGAGATCTTCAGGACCGGCATTGAAGGGGTGGAAAAGGGGCAGACCGAGGCAGGTATCTCTTTGGGCTTCACCAAGACCAGCACCTTCCTGCATATTGTGCTGCCCCAGATGATCAGACGGATTCTGCCGGTTTACAAAGGGGAGTTCATCTCGCTGGTCAAGATGACCTCCATTGTGGGCTACATCGCGGTACAGGACCTGACCAAGGCCAGCGACATCATTCGCAGCCGCACCTTTGATGCCTTCTTCCCTCTGGTGATGGTGGCTATCCTCTACTTCCTGATCTCATGGGTCCTGATGCAATTCCTTGAGTATCTGGAACGAGTCACGGATCCGAAATTCAAAAAGAGAAAGGTGGCCAACCAATGATCAAGGTACACCATCTCTCCAAGACCTACGGTAATATCACTGTTCTTAAGGATATCTCCCTCACTGTTGCCAAGGGTGAAGTCATCTCCATTATCGGACCATCCGGCACCGGTAAATCCACCTTCCTGCGCTGCCTTAACCTGCTGGAGCAGCCCAGCGGCGGCTCAATTGCGGTGGACGGCATCGACCTGCTGGATAAAAAGAGCGATGTCCCCAAGATCCGCCAGCGGATGAACATGGTCTTTCAGTCTTTCAACCTGTTTTCCCATCTGACGGTGCTGGAAAACCTGACCATTGGACCAATCAAGCTGCTGGGGATCAGCAAACAGGAAGCTGAACAGAAATCCCTGGAGATCCTTAAACTGGTGGGGCTGGCTGAAAAGGCCGACAGCTTTCCCGATGAGCTTTCCGGTGGGCAGAAACAACGGGTGGCCATTGCCCGCTGTCTGGCCATGAACCCGGAGATCATCCTGTTTGATGAACCAACCTCAGCCCTGGACCCCACCATGGTCAGCGAGGTACTGGCCGTCATCCGGCGGCTGGCCAAGGACGGCATGACCATGCTGATTGTGACCCATGAGATGGCCTTTGCCCGTGATGTTTCCAGCCGGGTGCTGTATATGGACGAAGGCCTGATCTATGAAGAAGGTACCCCGCAGCAGATCTTTGAACAGCCGCAAAAGGAAAAGACCAGGGCCTTTATCAACCGAATCCGCAGCTTCAACTATTGCATCAACTCACCATACTATGATCTGTACGCCATGAATGCAGAGATTGAACTGTTCTGCGAACGTCAGATCCTGCCCAGAAAGACCCGCCACAACCTGCTGTTGCTGGTGGAAGAGCTGCTGCAGATCCATAACCCGCTGCTGAGCACAACAGCCCTTGACCTGACCATCGCCTACTCTGAAAAGAAAGAGACTCTGGAGATCATTCTGGAACATCAGGGAGAGGCAGGCAACCTGCTGGACAAGGAACGTCTGCCCGATGAGCTGGGGCTGAACATCATCACCCACCTGGCGCAGGAGATTGACTATCAAAGGGTTGACACAACCAACCGGGTGACGGTGCTTTTGAAAAAGGATTGATTCACCTTGCGATCAAGTAGGCACTAAACCCAACCACCCCCCACCCCCTCCTTGTCTAAGGAGAGGAGACAACAATAAAATCTCCCTCCTATTTTAGGAGGGGACAGGGGTGGTAAGGTGTCAGCTTGAATACGACTTGCATCGCAGTAAATCTACAGCCATGAGGTAACCGATGGAGAACATACGCATCAAACAGGCCCGCGCCGCGATTGTTGCAGCGCCGTTGAACACGCCATTTCGGATCGCCACCGGCCAGCATGACCAGCTGGAGAACGTCTTTCTGCAGCTTGAGGCTGACAACGGCATCTACGGCTATGGTGAGGCAGCGGTTGCCACCCACATCACTGGTGAGACCGTGGTGCAGACCCTGGCCAATCTGCAACAGGTCGCAGGGCAGCTGGCCGGACGCAGCATTGCCGATTACACGCCCCTGATCAACGAGTTCCGCCCTTGTTTTACTGCCAACCATGCCGGTCTGGCAGCCTTTGAGATGGCGTTGCTTGATCTGACCAGCCGCAGCCGGGGCATACCGTTTGGCAGCCTGTTCAGCCCTGCCCCCGGCTGCAGACCCAAGCCCTGCTTTACCAGCGACATCACCATCGTGATCGGCAGTCTGGAGGAGGCTGAGACTGCTGCGCGGCACTATGCCGGGCAGGGTTTTAATGCCTTTAAAATCAAGATCGGTAAAGACCATGATCTGGACCTGCAACGGGTACGGGCAGTCAAGCGGATTGCACCTGACAGCAGCCTGATCCTGGATGCCAACATGGGTTTTGACGCTGCAGGCATGCTGAAATTCCTGAAACAGCTGGAAGGCTACGGTATCCGCCCCATGCTGCTGGAACAGCCGGTAGCAAAAGGTGATTGGGATGGCCTGACCGCCATCACGCGAGAGCTTGAGGGCAGCGGCATGCTGATCTGTGCCGATGAGAGCGTCGGCTCATTGGCAGCAGCTGAGCAGGCAATCAAGCTACGGGCAGTCAACGCCATCAACATCAAATTCATGAAAAGCGGCATCACGGAATCGGTCGAGATTGCCGAACTGGCCTGTCGCAACAACATCAGGCTGATGCTGGGGGCGATGATGGAGAGCAGTCTGGCCATTACCGCTGCAGCCCACTTTGCTGCAGCCCTAGGCTGTTTTGAGGTAATTGATCTGGACACCACCTTCTTTATCAACGGACCTCTGTCCCGCAGCCCCTATCTGGACCAGAGCGGCAGGTTTGACCTGAGCAGCCCGGGCCCCGGCATCGGAGTGGAGCTGCAGCTGCCATGATCCAGCAGCCGCTGTTGATCATCATGGTCTTGCTGGCCATTGAGCTGCTGGTACTGTCAGTGGCCAACCACCAGCGGACCAGGCACTGGTTCAATCTGTTGCCGCCGGTTTTCTGGATCTACTTTCTGCCGATGCTGGCCAGCAGTTTTGGCCTGATTGACCCCAAAAGTCCGGTCTTTGGCATGATCACCACCTGGCTGCTGCCTGCTTGCCTGCTGCTGCTCCTGCTGCCGGTGGATATCAAGGCAATTCTACGGCTTGGCCCCACTGCACTGGTCATGTTTTTTGTTGGCGCATTGGGGATTGTTGCTGGTGCAGCCCTGGTTTTCAGCCTGTTCAAGCCGTTGATCGGCCAGCAGTTCTGGTCAGGCTTTGGCGCCCTGTCCGCCTCCTGGACCGGCGGCAGTGCCAACATGATTGCGGTCAAAGAAGCACTGAGTGTACCGGATCAGGTCTTTGCACCGATGGTGATTGTGGATACGGTGGTGCCCTACCTCTGGATGGCTACTCTGATCGCCGGTGTTGCCCTGCAGCCGGCCTTTGATCGTTGGAACAGGGCTGATCGCCGCATTATTGATGAACTTGGCAGCAGAGCCCTGGCAGCCGGGCAGGCAGTTCAGCAGCGGTTCAGCATGGCTGGTTTCCTGGTGCTCCTGCCGGTTGCTGCTGCAGGAAGCAGCCTGTCACACTGGCTTGGATACCAGTTACCGGCAATTAAGGATGTCATCTCCGGCTACACCTGGACCATTGTGATTGTCTCTGTACTGGGGTTGCTGCTTTCCTGCACCCCTGCCCGTAAGCTGGAGCAGCATGGCGCATCCAAAGCCGGTTCATGGCTGCTCTACTTTGTGCTGACCGCCATCGGCGCCAAGGCATCGGTGGCCAGTATCGGCTCTGCTCTGGTACTGATCGGTGCAGGCCTGTTGATCATGCTGGTGCATGCCCTGTTTCTGCTGGTGGCAGCCCGGCTACTGAAGGCCCCGCTGTTTCTGGTGGCTGCTGCCAGCCAGGCAAATGTCGGCGGTGTCGCTTCAGCCCCGGTGGTGGCAGAGGTCTATCAACCAGGCCTGGCCTCGGTGGGGCTGTTGCTGGCTATTCTAGGCAATATCTTTGGCACCTACTTTGGCATCTTTTGCGCTCAGCTCTGCAGGATGCTATAAGGTACTGCGATGCTAACGAGCCGCTACGTCCCTAACGGCATGACATTCTACCAATAAAGGTACTGGCAAACCATGACCAATCGCAGACGATTACGCCCCAAAAATATCCGAACCCGTATCCTGTACGCACTGCTGGGTACGGCACTGCTGTCACTGGTCTGCTTTGGCCTGGTTTCATTCTGGAGCATGAACAACCTTGGACAGACCTCGCTGAAGGGGACCGTTGGCCTCAGTCAGGAACTGCTCAAGATCAGCAAGGGTTCGCTTGAAACCCTGACCCAGGAAGGGCTGTTAAAGTCTACGGTAGATCAGGCCGCACTGATCGACGCCCAATTCCGTGATGTGGAAAATGATCTGAAGGTACTGGTGGACAGTGCAGAACGGATCTGGAAGACACCCGGTCTCTACCCCCATAAACGGTCCTATTCCATTGCAGATCAGCCTTCTGACCCGAAGGCAGCCTCAGTCTGGCAGATCCCCCAGGGGGTGCCAGCCTCTGCTGTGGCAACAGAACTGCAGACGTCATCCGCCATGGATGACTTCATGATCTCGGTTTTGAAGAGTAACCCGATCATCAACGACTGCAACCTGGCCACCCCCCAGGGACTGTTCCGGCGCTTCCCCTGGTCAGCCAATATTGACAAAAACTATGATGTCCGCAAACGGGACTGGTTTACCCGGGCACTGACCTCCGGCACCCTGGGCTGGAGCGAGCCCTATGTGGGGGTTATCGCCCGCAACCTGCGGGTCAACTGTTCTGCCCCGGTTAAAAAGAACAATAAGATTGTTGCCGTAATCGGCCTGAATGTCCCGCTGACCACCATTCAGGAGCGGATCATCAAGATGCGGATCAACAATCAGGGCAGGGCCTATCTGGTCTCCAAAGACCGACGTATCCTGGCCCGTGAAGGTCTGGACACCAGCAGTAATGACTGGGGCGAGAAGCAAAAGGGAGAGTTTTTCTCCTTTGATGACCAGAAGGCGATGCCGCTGCTGGACAAGAATCTTGCCTCCGGCACCCCTGGCATCATGCGCGGCATGCTGGGCAAGCAGGACAGTTTTGTAGCCTATGCCCCCTCCAGCACCACCGGCTGGTCAGTACTGTTTGCCCTCCCGGTTGAGGCGGTCTATGCCCCGATCCGCCCCACTGAACAGGCGATTGTCGCCCAGACCAAGGCTGCCAGCAGCCTTGTCTACCAGCAGATCGGCATTGCCATGGCCATTCTGACAGGCGTCTTCCTGCTGGTGTTGGGTGGCGTCACCGTGGTTTCCCGCCGTGTTGCAGAAAAGATCACCGCACCGATCCTTGAACTGGAGAGCGGTGCAGAGATCATCGGTAACGGCAATCTGGAACACCGTCTGCAGCTGCAGACCGGCGACGAGATCCAGCAACTGGCTGAGACCTTCAACCGGATGGCCGCTGACCTGTCACATTATATCCATGACCTGACCGAGACCACGGCAGCCAAAGAGCGAATTCAGAGTGAACTGAAACTGGCCACCGATATCCAGGCCTCACTGCTGCCCCGCATCTTCCCACCCTTTCCTGACCGTAAGGAATTTGACCTGTTTGCCCTGATGGAACCGGCCAAGGAGGTGGGGGGAGATTTCTATGATTTCTTCTTCCTTGATGATCGCAGGATCTGTCTGGTAATTGGCGATGTGTCTGACAAAGGGGTACCGGCGGCCCTCTATATGATGGTGGCCAAGACCCTGCTTAAGAGCGAGGCGCTGCGGGATGCCAATCCGGCCCAGGTTCTGGAACGGACCAACGCAATTCTGGCACTGGATAACGAAACCTCCATGTTTGTGACCGTTTTCTGCGCCATTCTGGATACCGATACCGGCCAGCTTGACTGTGCCAATGCCGGGCACCTGCCACCACTAATCCAGAAGGCTGATGGCGGCACCACCTACCGCAGTTTCTCCCCCGGCTTTGTGCTTGGCCCGATGCCGGATATCAGTTACCGGACCGAGCAGATCATACTGCAACCGGGCGAACTGTTCCTGCTCTATACTGACGGGGTCAATGAAGCGGTTAATCCAGCACTTGAAGAGTACGGCGAAAAGCGCCTGCTTGATTGCGTGTCAGCCCATGCAGCGGCAGCGCCGGAGCAGATTATCCACGCCATCCGGACTGAAGTACTGAGCTTTGCCAATGGTGCGCCACAATCAGATGACATCACCATGCTGGCAGTGCGCTACTTGGGGAAAAAGGCTTGATAATCCGGTTCAGCCTCATACTGTCAGTGTTGAGCGTACTTTTGACCTCTGTTGCCCATGCAAGGGAACGGGTTGAGATCGCCATGGTGCTCTGGCGCGGCGAAACGCTGGCTGCATCGTCTGACTATGATGTTTCAGTCACGGTCTTTGACGCAAACCAGAGCAAGGAAAAGCTGGACCGGATTCTGGCTGGACTGGATCACAAACGTTTTCGGCTGGTCTATACTTTCGGCACCCTGGTGACCCAGGCAGCCCTGCAGCAGACCAAAGAGATACCGATCATCTTCAACATCGTACAACGTCCGGTTGAGGGTAAGATAGCTGCCAGCATGGAACAGCCAGGCGGCAGGGCCACTGGTGCCTCCAACCTGGTGCCGATGGACAGCGCCTTCCGCACCCTGGGCACCTTGATGAACATCCGCAAACTGGGCTTTGTCTACTCAAGCCACGATCCGGCCCCCCGCTACCAGCTGGCAGAGATCAAACAGCAGCAGAAACGGTTCGGCTTCAAGACCTTTGAGTTTCCGATCAACGGCAAAGAAGGGATTGCCAACACTATGAAGCAGGTGATTGATGCGCGGGTTGATGCGGTGATCTTTCCTTCTGACTCTTTTGTCAAGGCCAACGCAACCCGCATTATCGGCATCCTGAATCAGCACCGGATCCCCAGCGTGGTGGTCATACCGGAGATGGTCAGCGAAAACCGGGCCTTGATCTCGCTGGGACCGGATTACCGTACCCTGGGCCAGCTGGCGGCAGACAATGCCCTGCAGGTCCTGAAGGGGAACAAACCTGCTGATCTGCCGGTTCGTGTTGTACCGCAGCTCTCAATCATGATCAACCTTGCCACTGCAGACCGGCTGGGCATCCATATCCCGTTGCAACTGCTGTCAGTTGCCTCAGTTGTGCGATAGCCGCTATGGGAACAGCTACCGTCATTATCAGCAGCGGCGCCATTGCAGCCCAGTTCCTCTCGCTGCGGATGCTGGCAACCGCTATGATCATCATCGTGGCCGGGGCACTGATGGCTAAATGGGAAGGAGGCGGCCAGCAGAGCACACTGGCCCGGCTGAACAGCCAGATCTTTATTCCCTGCCTTATTTTTTCGGCCCTGAACCGCACTCCGCTGGCACTGTCTGAAGCGCTTGTCATGGGGGCAGGAGCCCTGTTCTTTGCACTCTGTTCCTACCCGCTGGCCCACTGGTGGGTTGCACGGGACCCGGAGGGGGACCGGAACGGCTTTATCTCCATGCTGTTCGGCAGCACCAGCACCATACTGCTGCCGCTGGCCTATCTGCTGTTTGGTAGCCAGGGGCTGGCCAAGGCCGCCTTTTTCCACCTGATGAACCTGCTTCTGATCTACACCTGGGGCCGCTGGCGCGCCGGACATCCTACCCAGCTGGCTGCCTTCCTGAAGACACCAACCCTGCATGCGGTGTTACTGGCTCTGGTATTGAAGCTGTTTGAACTGGAGCTGCCCGGACAGCTGCAGGATCTGCTCTGGCTGGTGGAAAAGGGGATCAGCATGATGGCGAGCGGCGCCCTGCCGATCCTGCTGATCAGCCACGGCTATGCCCTCTACTGCCTGCGCAGTTCCGGAGCTGCCTGGTGGTCCGGCGCTGCGTTCCTGCGTATGCTCTGGCTGCCGCTGGTGGCAACCACGCTGATTCTGGTGCTACGGACAAGTGGCCTGGCACCGCTGGATAAGGGTTATGATCTGATGCACTACCTGGACCTGCGCACCACCGAGGCGATCCTGCTGCTGGCCTCTGCCCTGCCCTGCACCATTTCCGCCTTCTGGCGGCCAGGGGACAGCCCGCTGTCCAAACGGGACTCGTCACTGCTGCTCTCATCAGCCCTCTTGTCGATCATCGCCTTTGGACTGCTGGTAGCAATCATTAATCGCTACATCTTTAACGCCTGAAACGGAACGTCCATGTTTTCAAACCAGAATTTTCTTATTATCAGTGCCGTCATCCCCTCCTTTGCCATCGCCTTTGCCGGCTTCTGGCTGGGCAGGCTGGACACCAAACGGGAACTGAACCAGAAGAGCATCTCAAACCTGGTCTACTATTTTCTGGTGCCGTCGCTGATCTTCTCATCCACCCACAAGCGGGCCTTTGACCCGTCCGAGTTCTCACTGTTGTTTGTATCGGCCATTGCCATGATCCTGCTGATGGTGCCGGTGGCGCTGCTGTTGAAACGCCGTGCCGGAGTCCAGCGCAACGGCTTCATCCTGCCGCTGATCTTTATGAACACCGGCAACATCTCCCTGCCGATCGCG
>JAJTBI010000028.1 GCA_021286935.1 Geobacteraceae bacterium | reverse complement strand
AGATCACGTTTGAAACCATCATGGATCGTAAACCAGCCAAAGCCAAGGGCAGGCACCAGCACCAGAGCGGCCAACCCCACAAACAGCAGTTCCCGCAGGGCCGGTTTTTGTTGCCGCGTATCCCGCTTGGTGACCCAGGGCAGCAGGCAGATCCCCTTTGCCAGCAGGGTATTAAAAATACCGTTAACCCCCTGTTTAAGGGCAATCATCAGAGTAGCCAGAGGAGCAAAACCCATCAGATGGTGGTAGAACAGCCAGACAAGCAACAAACCGCCGGTGAACCAGAAAAGCATATCTGCATTCAACAGGCTGAATCGCCTGCGGTTTACCAACAGGTAGACCAGCACTGCTTCAGCGCTAAAAACAAGGATGGCCCAGGGGTGATGCCAGTGAAACAGGGTGGCAAGCGAGGCGATTAAGGCGGCGGTCAGACCGCTGATGAGGCCAAATCGTTGCAGGGCCACCATGGTGACAATCGAACCGAACAGGAAATCAACACCAAAAAAAAGTTCCAGCTTGAACCAGTTCAGGCAAAACCCGGCCAGGCCAAACAGAAGGCCCAACAGCAGGCTGCGACCGGAACGTTCAGATTGAACGGTCATACCGTCCCCCCCGACGCCAGCTTAAACAGCTTATACTGTTCCACAAGTATCACCCACAATGCCTGGTACTCTTCTATCCGCCCTTCACGGACCGCCATTTCAAGTTCAGCCGCAGCTGCAGACAAGGCACAGGCCCCCACGTTACCGGCTGACCCCTTAATGGCGTGGGCCTTAGCCCGCATCTGTTCAGCATCACCTGCTTCAAAGGCCTGTCGTAGCAGGTTCATATGTTCATCGGCACTATCAAAAAACATGGTTACAAATTTCTGAATGAGCGACTCATTTCCCCCCAGACGCACCAGCAGCGCCTGACGATCAAAAACCGGCTGTTGCGCTTGATCCTGGACCTGAACTTCAGCCTGCATGACAGGAGCAACCGGCTGCTGTGGTGACTGACCTGAAACCATCCGTTCAATCACGGCCAACAGATCATCCTCTTTGATCGGCTTGGATAGATAGGCATCCATGCCTGCCGCAAGACAACGTTCTTTGTCACCCTGCAATGCATAGGCGGTCATGGCCACAATCGGAACCGGTTGCCGCTTATGGGCAAGTTCAAAGGCACGGATTTCATTTGTGGCCTCAAAACCATCCATCACCGGCATCTGGATATCCATCAGGATCAGGTCAAACCCGCCATTACGTGCCTTTTCCAGCGCATCCTGACCATCAACGGCAAGAACAACCTGATGTCCTTGTTTCTCCAGAATAATCTTGGCCAGCTCGCGATTAATCTCCACATCATCAACCAAGAGGATCGTACAGCTGCGCCTAGCCTCACGCACCTGATGGCGGGTAACCGGCCCGCTGCCTGGTTGTGCTTCGCCATGCATGATCGCCTTCAAGGCATCGTACAGCTCACTATGAATCACCGGCTTGGTCAGGTAGCCGTTGACCTTCAGCTGGCGACAACGCTGAGCATCCCCCCGTTTACCGGCACTTGGCAGCAGCACCAGTTTAAGATTATTGTACCGGACATCACTCCTGATCTGCTCAGCCAGTGTCCACCCATCTGTATCCGGCATCTGCACATCTGACAGCACCAGCTGTACCGGATGATCTGATAAGGCCGTAGCCAATACCTGCAACGCTTCTTCCGCACATGATGCGGTAAGCACCTCCATACCCCAGCGTTGTAAAAACCCTTTCAGCAACTGACGGTTAATGGCCACATCATCCACCACCAGCGCAACAATACCATGCAGCGTATCAGCCTGCTGAGCTTCGTGCAGGACTTTTTCCTGAACTCCGCAGCGGATGGCAAACCAGAAACTGCTGCCCTGGCCCACTGTGCTTTCCACACCGATCTCCCCACCCATCAGTTGCACCAGACGGCGACAGATCGCCAGCCCCAGACCGGTACCACCGTACTTTTTAGTGGTGGAAAGGTCTGCCTGTTCAAAGGGGGCGAAGATCCGCTGCAGGTGTTCAGGACTGATTCCGATACCTTTATCTTTAACCTCAAACCGGATCAAAAGCTCGCCGCTTGGCAATTCCTGCTGTTTTGATACCAGCAGCTCAATTTCACCCTGCTCGGCAAACTTAACGGCATTACCGGATAGATTTAACAGCACCTGACGCAACCGCCCAGGATCCCCCAGCAGGCTGTCCGGCACATCGGGATCAATCTGAAAGACCAGTTCCAACCCTTTCTGACCTGCCCGCACCGCCAACGTACGCAGGGTCTGCCCCAACATGCTGCGCAGCATAAAGGGAACTGTTTCTGTTTCCAGTCTGCCCATCTCAATCTTTGAAAAATCAAGAATATCATTGATGATATCCATCAGATTTCCGGCAGATATCTTGACCGACTTAAGATAATCATACTGCTGTGCATTCAGTTCTGTGTCCATCAACAGCTCGGTCATCCCCAGAATACCGTTCATCGGTGTACGGATTTCATGACTCATATTGGCCAGAAATTCACTTTTTGCACGACTGCTGGCCTCTGCCTGCTCTTTGGCAACCCGCATCTCTTCACTGGATTGCATCAACTGGATGTTAACGGCTGCCAGCTGACGGGCCAACAGAATACCACTGACCATGACCAGCAGGACAATGCTGCTACCAAGCCCCACTTGAATGTTTTTATACAACTCACGTCTGGAGGAGAGTTCCTCTTTCAATAGACTGATCCGGGTATTGCTTTCGTAATACAGTCGGTTGGCGTTCTCGTTTAGACGGATAAACAGCGAAGGGACATGCTTGTAAAAAAGATTCAGCTCTTCTTCAATTTTCATCAACTGCTGTGCATTTGCCGACTCTCGTGCCAGCTCCCGTCTGGCCAGGAGCTGGGCCAGTTCATCAGCCTTTTCCCGCACCTTATCCAGGTGGGGGCCGATCTCAATCAGCTCAAGCATGTTGTGGGGATCATCGGAGCGCGGTGTATAGGTAACCTGCTCATTCAGGTTATCAACCCCTTCGATGTTCAGATCAAGCGTCCGTTCAACCCGACCGCCATCTTTCAGAACCAGCAGATCATGCTCCAGCTTGAGGGTTTTTTCCTTGATTCCAACCCGCAGACGCCCCTGTTCCGAGGTACTGACCGAGGCGACCATCCGGTTAAAATCCAGTTCCATCCCCCTGATGTCGTCAACCAGCACTTCCCCGACAAACAGACGGACCTGTTCATTCCGGCCACGGTGTTCCAGCTCATCCATCAAACGGCCAATCACGATATTGACCGCTATCAATGCCGTAAAACCGACCAGAAACAGTCCCATCAGCAAGAACAGCAGACGACTGGCCCGGGAGGCAGAGCTGATCATGGTAGCAGGTTGTTTAAAATCGATTGCCATGCCTGGTTAGCGTCCAGCCTTTGAAACGGTGATAAAGCCATACCGTCGAAAAACAGCCTGTCCCTGGGGGCCTGCGGCGTACTCCATGAATTTGCGGGCCATGGCCTGATTCTTTGAAAAGGTCAGAATCGTCAATTGCAGTTCCTGCGGTGGGGCGATCGCAGGTGGCAGATCCAGCACATCAACACTGTTGGCATTATCAGGAAAATAGCCGGTGGCACGCCAACTCATGGTCAGATCAGCATCCCCCCGTCGCATGGCAGCCATGATGGAACGTGAGTCAGGCAGCATCTGCACCACTTTTGCAGCCACCTTGGGATACAGACCTGCCCGTGTCAGAATCCGGTGTGCTTCTACGCCAACGCTGCCGCTCTCGCTACTGCCCAGCACCACAGCCAGATCCTTGCGCAACAGCTCCTTCAGGTCCGGCTTAACCTTTTTGGGATTACCTTTTTTAACCATCATTGCCATCTGATTCATTCCCAGCACCGTGTATTCACCCAGCAGACCTTCTGGCTGATGCTTAATTCTGAATACCGGCTCACCCGGCAGGTACAGGTCGCCCTTCTGGCTCTTTTTAGCACTCTGATAGAGATCTTCCGACCCCCCCTGGGCAATGGCAATGCTGATCTTTTCCTGTTTTTCAAACTGACGGGCTATGTCAGTCATGGGACGTACCATGGTGATACCGCAGTAGATCAGCAGATTGTTACCAGCTGGCGCTGCACACACCGGGCAGGCAAGGGCAAGCAGCAAAAACAACAGCAATGAAACAGCATGGGATTGTCTCTTCACGGAAGCCTCCTCAATCAAGTCACATTCAGCAGCTCAAGAAGCGGGTCCGCCTCCTCCTGCTGGTCCTTCAGGCGATCACGAATAGCTACAAACTGTTGCAGGTTATCCAGGAAAAGCCGCAGCAGGTGAGGATCAAAAAAGCTTCCCCTGCCCTCTTCCATGATGGTAAGGATTTTTTCAATCGGGAAGGCCTTCTTGTAGGGACGATCAGAGGCCAGTGCATCAAAGACATCGGTTATCATCACAATCCGGGCAAAGATATGGATCTCCTCTCCTTTCAGGCCAGCCGGATAGCCGCTGCCATCCCATTTTTCATGGTGCTGCAACGCCACCGTACAACCAGCCTCAAGGGAGTGAAAACGCTCTCCTTCCGACAGTATCCGCCCACCGATGGTGGTATGCAGCTTCATGATCTGCATTTCGGTTTCGTCCAGCTTGCCCGGTTTCAGCAAGATCCGGTCCGGGATGCCGATCTTGCCCACATCGTGCAGAGGGGAGGCAAAGCGCAGCAGTTCCGCCTGATCTTCCGGCAGCCCTGCCAGCAAGGCCAGGGCCTTTGACATCTCACTGATTCTGCGGGTGTGCATGCCGGTTTCCATATCCCTGAATTCAGAGGCACGGCCCAGACGCAGACAGATCTCATATTCCGCTTCCTGAGAAAGCGCCAGGGCATCACGCAGGTCCGCAGTTTTTTTGGAGACTTCCTCCTCAAGCATGGCGTTAATATTACTGATAATATCGTGATATTTTTTACTACGCACATGGTTCATGACCCGCAAGCGTAACTCATCCGGGTTAAACGGCTTGGCAAGAAAGTCGTTGGCACCCAGCCCAAGGACTCTGGTAACCTCCTGCTGGTCGGCGGTCACCACAATCACCGGGATATTCATCAGGGTGAAGTTTAGCTTGATCCGCTGCAATGTCTCAAAGCCATCCATAACCGGCATCTGCAGGTCAAGCAGCACAATATCTATACCAGGGGTGGATTCCAGCAGATCAAGGGCTTCCTGACCATTACTGGCGGTGTAGATGCTGGTAGTGACGCCTTCCAGCATAGCCTGGATAATCTGCAGGTTAAAATTATCATCATCAACAGCAAGGATTTTGACATCATTAAGCATCATACCCTCCTGCAACAAGCCAGACGGCAGCGTGGGGCAAAATCAACGCTGACAGCCGATTAACAACGGATGGCAATTACCATTTTCCGGAGCCCAATACTAGCACCTATACTGCCACATGAAAATGAGGTGATTACCCTAGAGAGGGAACATATTGCGTAGAGCGGTTCGAGGACTGTTACAGTAACAACTGAAAAGCAAGATGTATTAGAAGGCCGTTACACTGCTGGCAACGGCAATCTGATCAACACTTCAAGCCCGCCTTCCGGCAGATTGCGGGCTGTCACGGTGCCACCGTGATGTTTGATGGTTCCGGCGGTGATGGCCAGCCCGATACCGGTTCCGCCACTTTGCCGATCCCTCGCCTCCGCTACCCTGAAAAATGGCTTAAAGATAGCCACAAGAGCTTCTTCAGGCACACCTGGGCCATGATCCCGCACCCGCAGGCAGACCTCGTCAGCAGCAGTTTGTTCCAGGTAAACCTCCACCACAGTATCGGAAGCGGTATAGCGAACGGCATTGCGGACAACATTTTCTACTGCTCGTCGCAGAAGTTCATAATTCCCAGACAATAACGGCACCGAAGCTGTAGTAAGCTGAACAGCACGCCCACTGCCTGCGGCCTCAAAATCGGCATCATGCACCACCTCTGCGGTTAAGGCAGCAAGATCGACCTGTTCTTTTTCCAACGCCTTACCGCCGCTTTCCAGCAGCGTTAGCGTCAGCAGTTCACCGATCATCTGATTCAGACGATCCGACTCCTGCTCAATCCGGTCAAAGGCTGGCGCAGCAGATGCCGGGGCTTCCCGACGTGCCAGGCCAAGCGCCACATTAAGCCGGGCCAACGGCGATCTCAGTTCATGGGAAATATCCCGCACCAGCTGTTTCTGTGCCGCCATCAAACCCTCAAGCTGTTCAGCCATCCGGTCAAAATCACGCCCCAGGTCCGCTATCTCATCACCTTTGGTCTCTGCGCCAAAACCAGCCCGCGCCGTCAGATCTCCTTGTGCAAGCTGTTGGGCAGCCCTGCGCAGACGCCGGATCGGTGCAGTCAGTCGCCAGGCCAACAGGTAGCAAACAGCCCCACCCACCACAAAGTAGATTGCCAGTTGGGCAACCAGCGGAAAACTGAAAAAACCGCGTGGAGGCGGCTTATGACGCCCTCCTTCAAAATGAAGAGGTGGAGGGTGTTGTGTTTCAGGCACAGTCGGATCACCCATGGGGGGTGGCATCAGCTGTCCGCCTGAGAGACGGTGTTCCTGGGGAAATGGCGGAAGCTCTGGCCGGGTCTTGATCGCAACCAGAAAAAAGACACCGCCGGACAGTGCTACTGTCAACCAGAACCAGAGGAACAGCTTTACAAAAAGCGATCGCATCAGACCGCGTCCTCTAGCGCAGGACGCAGGTAGATATAGCCAACCCCACGTACACTTTTAAGCCGCTCGCTGCCATCTCTGGCAGGTCCCAGCTTGCGGCGCAGACTGCTGATATGGACATCAATGCTGCGATCATAGGAGTTCAACTGACGGCCCAGGGCCTGACTGCAAAGATCTTCTCGACTGACCACACGCCCGGCCTGGGTCATCAAAACCTCCAGCACAGCAAACTCCACCGACGTAAGCGGTAGTTCATGGCCAGCCTGCACCACGGCCCGACGGCCTGGGTCCAGCGTCAGGTCCCCCACGGTCAGCACGGCCTCCGGCACAGAGTCATTCTTCTGTTGCGTCACTGACCGTCTCTGAATGGCCCGGATGCGGGCCACCAGCTCACGCGGGTTAAACGGCTTGGGCAGGTAATCATCCGCCCCCAGCTCTAGCCCTACAATCCGGTCAACCTCTTCCCCCCGTGCCGTCAGCATAACTACCGGAACCGCTGATCCGGCTCTTATTTTACGCAACACTTCAAACCCGTTCAGGCCAGGCAGCATCACATCCAGCACCACCAAATCATAGTTCTCGGTACAGGCCTGGGCAGCCCCCAGCGCACCATCATGGACCGATTCAATACTGAAACCCTCTGCGCTCAGATAATCGTCTAACAGGGCACAGAGCCCATGATCATCATCAATCACCAGAATCCGGCTGTTCTGCATCTGCTCCACCCTCCACCAACCCAAATTGATTGCCCCAGTATAAAGCCCACTGACGACTTCGTCTGTAAAGATTTGTAGTCGGACACAGATGAGCCTCTTGCAAAATGTCATGAGGAAGGCCGGATACAAGACGCACGGCGCACAGCGACTGAGGCATAACAAAATAGTCAGGCGAAGAAGCGAGCACCGCGCAACGCAGTAGACGACCTCTGCAATAGTTTTGCAGTAGGCCCAGATTACAAAACTTTACCCAAACATCACCACACTTAACGAATATCCTGGCAGAGATATCCGATAGATAGAGTAACAACCCTTTGCACATCACACCTGAAGGAGGCCCGCCATGAGCAGTATCAGCAGCATCAGCAGCAGTATGAGCAGCCTGTTTGGCATCGACCAGCAGAAGCGGAAACAGGATCTGTTCAACAAGGTTGACAGTGACGGCAACAGCAGCATCTCGCAGACAGAACTAACCGCCCTGACCGACAAGATCTCTGAGGACAGCGGGAAGACCCTGGATGCATCATCACTGTTATCCCAGTACGACAGTGACAGCGATGGATCGCTGAACAGCGACGAGATGGACAGTTTGATGGAAAGCATCAAGCCGAAACATGAGCGTGATGCAATGATGAACAACGAAGGACAGTCCGGCAGCCAATCCAGCGGGCTTGATACCAGTTCATTAGCCTCATACCTCTCCAACTCCGGCCAGGACCTGGTATCCAGCCTGATCTCCATGCTGCAGCAGATGCAAAGTTCATCATCAGACGATGAAGAAGACAGCTCAATCAGCAGCAGCTCTTCAGTAAATGGCAAACAAGGTCCACCACCTCCGCCACCGCCACCTAATCCGGAAGAGATGTTCAACGAGCTCGATAGCGACAGCGGCGGCGCCCTTTCTTCTGATGAGCTGCAGACCATGCTGGACAAGATGGCAGCGATGACCGGCCAATCTCAGGATGCCTCCACACTGATCACCCAATATGACAGTGACAGCGACGGTTCGCTCAACAGCGACGAAATGGATAGCATGATGAAAAGCATGGGACCACCTCCACCGCCACCACCACAACAGGCCCAGACAAGCAGCAGCAGTTCTGATGAAACCAGCAGCTCGCTGCAGGACGCCCTTGCCTCACTGCTGCAGAATAGTGATCAGAACAGCATAGCAACATTATTAAAACTGTTAAAAAGCAGTTCAAGTAGCAGCACACAATCAATAAACGTAATTTCCTAAGCAAAACAGCTGTTAACTTCAGAGGTTGTTGACACTTAGCCAACAACCTCTGAAGCCGTCAGATGCAGCAGGAGGAAAATCATGGCGTCGGTTATAGCAGCCACAGACAAGATGTTTTCGGCCATTACAGACAGCCAAAGCACCCGTAGCAGTATTGCAAGCACCATGCTTTCCACAGCTATCAGCTATATGGAAGACGAAAACTACACCCGCGCAGCTCAAGCACTACGTGCATCACTATCCTATGATCCGGAATCAACTGACGCCTACAATTATTTGGCTTCAACGTATCTTCAGCTTGGTAAGAACAAAGAAGCCATATCTGCTTATACGTCTTCACTGCAGCTTGACAATACCCAGGCCGACATACACGTTAACCTTGCCAATGTGTATGTAGCCGAAAATAATATCACTGAAGCAGAAAAGGAATATAGGGCAGCTGTACAGGCCGACACGACCGATGCGGCGGCCCCTTATACCTATGGGCTATTTCTGCTGAATAACAACCGCACCGCAGAGGCAATTACGCAATTCACCAAGGCGAGCAAGCTGGAAGCCAATGACGGCAATATCAACTATGCGCTGGGCTCAGCCTACAACAAACAGGGACGCTATTCCGAGGCAACAACCCAGCTTAACAAGGCCATTGCCAGAAAGGGTGACGACTTCTATGCCGGCTATTCTGAACTGGGGTTTGCCTACATCGGACTGGGTGACAAAGACAGCGTCAACAGCATTATTGATTACCTCAATGATACAGAAGACTCAACGGCTATAAGCTACGCTGAGACCCTTGAAGATGCCATTCAACAGCCGCAAATACTTGGTACTGTCGATTCCGGCACCTCTCTGCTTACCGCACTTGGTGCATCAACGCCGGTTTACTTTCTGGACATTTCACTTGCCGAACCTGCAAGTTCTAAGAATTTCACTGTCCAGTTCCAGTTTGATTCGGAAATGGATATCAGCTCAGTCATGGATACAACTAAATGGAGTATACGAAAGGCATCAGGCATCGAGGAAGGTTTCTATAACAACGGTGTTTACTCATCTAACCGGCATGACGCAACATTCTCCCCTATTCCAAAACTGGTAACCTACGACCCCATTACACTACGGGCAACCGTAACCTTCAGCATCAGCCAGAATGCCGAAGGCAATGCGACTATAGATCCATCCCGGCTTGTCTTCAGGTTTAGTGGTGTTGATATAAACGGCAGGACCATGGACACAACGGCTGATGAGTATGACCAGTATGCCGGTGTTACCTTTTAAAAAGACTTACCGCATCTTCGCATCTCTTTACCCATATTTACGTCCCCAAACGCTACTATTGCTTTCAACAAGGCTCGTTACAGATGAAAGGAGTAGTACTATGGGCAAGAAACTCATTACATCACTCGTGGTAGTCGGGGGACTTGCGGTAAACGCAGCGGCCCACGAACTACCGATGCCCCCTGTGGACTGTTTTCCACCACCACCTCCCCCCTCGGATTGTCGCCAGCGTCCACCAATGCCGCCACCGGATCAGCATTGGATGGGACCAAAGATGCCGCTAAACCCAGCACAGCAGGTACAGCTGGATCAGCTCTTGCAAAAAGAGCATGACTATACCGCCGGATTGATGAAAAAGCTGGCAGAAAGCCGCCAGGCACTTCGACTGGCAGAAGACCGGGAACCGTTTGATGAGGTGTCTGTAACAGCCTTGGTAAAACAGCAGGCAGATCTTCAGACCGAACTGATGCTGTCACATATCAGAACCAAAGTGCGGATTAAAGCGCTTTTGCAGCCAGCATACAAAAACTGACCCGCAACCATTCAGATCAGGACTGGCACCCCTGTCCTGATCTGAATAGGATAGATTCTTTTATTCCTACAGAAAAATTCCGACTTGCATGCTTGACAGCTTGACGCTAAAGGATAAGCTAAAGTCAACAACAGCACGCAAGAAGGAGCTTCCCATGTTCGACGGATTAAATCTTGGCAGAAATACCATTGCCATGGTGCTGGCAGGCGGCAAAGGAGAACGGCTGAGCCCCCTGACCCTGCGTCGTGCCAAGCCCAGCGTCACCTTTGGCGGCAAATACAAGATTATCGACTTTGTCTTAAGTAACCTCTTTAATTCAGGCATCAAACGAATTTACATCCTGACCCAATACCGCGCCTATTCGCTCAACAAGCATATTCGTGAATCATGGGGCAAATGGACCGGCCTGGGCGAATTCTGTGTCGCCATCTCACCGGAAACCAGCAGCGATAGTGAACAATGGTTTAAAGGCACCGCAGACGCAATCCTGCAGTATCTGCGCTTTGTAGAAACAGCCGATGCAGACTATGTAGCGGTCTTTGGCGGCGACCATATCTACAAGATGGATATCAGCCAGATGATCCAGTTTCACCGGATGAACCGTGCCGACCTGACCATCGCCTCGTTGGAGGTACCCAAGGAAGAAGCCAGCCGGTTTGGCGTCTTCTCCGTTGATGATGACAACCGCGTCACCGACTTTACTGAAAAACCGAAAGAGCCGGAAACCATACCGGGGCGAGAAACCTGCTTCGCCTCCATGGGCAACTATATCTTCCCCACCCGCAAGCTGATTGAGGTACTTCTGGAAGGCAAAAAGCTGCATGAGGACCTTGACTTTGGCAAGCACGTCATCCCGATGATGCTGGAAAAAGGCGACCGGGTCTATGCCTACAATTTTAATGACAATCTGGTACCTGGAATGAAATCGGAAGAGCGGGGCTACTGGAAGGATGTGGGGACACTCGATTCCTACTACGAGGCCAACATGGATCTGATCAATGTTTCGCCTCAGCTGAACCTGTATAACTACAAATGGCCGATCCTGACCAACCAGGGTAACCTTCCGCCTGCCAAAACTGTCTTTGATGAAGAAGGACGCCGTGGCGTCAACCTTGATTCCTACGTCACCGGTGGATGCATCACCAGCGGCAGCACCGTGCGTCGCTCCATCCTTGGGCCGATGTGCAAGATCAACAGCTACAGCCTGGTTGAAGACTCCATCCTATTTGAAGGGGTTACGGTTGGTCGGCACGTCAAGATCAAAAAGGCGATCATCGACAAAGGTGTGGTTATTTCTGATAACGCCGAGATCGGCTATAACCATGAAGAAGACATCAAAAACGGCTACACCATCACTGAATCAGGGATTGTGGTGGTGCCGCGGAAGGATCGCTAGCTTCCCACGCAAAAAGGGCGAAGCGCAAGGCTACATGGGCCCAAAATATCGGCATACAGAAACCCACATGGATTACTGCTGATCACCGTCTCAGCTTAAAGAGGATAGGTCATGGCGTCAGAATAAGCATCCTTTCTGAACCCAGCGGCAAGGCATCAAACACATTCCGTTATGCCATGTACCTTATCAAAATCGGGTACTGGGATTAAAAACCTGGACTTTAGAAACGACTGGGCCATCGTGAAGAACACTTCGATGCCCCACCTTCGCTCGTAGAGTGTGATGATCTCTTCGTCTGCCAAGCCGGTATCGCTGTAAAGCCTAAGTAATGCAAGCCAGTTCTTTTCGCTTCTGCCCCGGATAATCACGATCTTTGCTTGACACTCAGCATTGACACTTTCAACAGAAAACAGACAGGAAGCCGGTATCTTTGGTCTGCATCATCTTTTGCAAAGCATTTTATATAAAGCATTCAGGGTTACCTGTGAGCCTTGTCATGCCCCCCGGCTTTGCCGGGGGGGCCATTGGACTAATATCACAAAACAGACTGGGCATACGCATGCATGCGCACGCCCCACCTGACATCCTTCATGCTGCCAGCCGTATCTGTCCCCGTCCGGACCTCCCGTTCGCCTGCAGGTAGTAACACTCTCCCGGCTGCAGTGTTGTGGGCGGTCGCACCCGCACCAGATGCAGTTTGCCGTCACGGGTTGGCGCAGGGATCAGGGTGCTGAGGCTGTCGGCCGTATCCTGATCAGTGGTGCGGAAGAACAGCTTGGTACCGGTATTGACCATCATGATCCTGATGGCATACTGACCGGCGTCACTGGGCATAACGTACCGCAGTGAGGCGATTGACTGGGTTGCCAGACCGCAGCAGACCCGATAGGCACGGCAGCGGTCCAGAAACGACTGCTCACCGCTCTCCTCATCAAAGGTAATAAAACGCTGGAATTCGTCACAGATGTAAAAGAACGGCACTGCATCCTGGTTGTTCATCCGCTGCTGCTGCAACAGCGCCCTGAAAAATCCGGCTTTCAGCATCTTGCCGATGCTTATTGCCACGCTGGTGGTCAGACCCGGTTCGTAGACCACCACCCTGGCCTGACTGATTACCACTGCGGTTGACAGCATATCTTCAGGCGGTTCAAAGGGGTTCAAGCTGATCCTGCTGCAGAATTCCGGCGTAACGAGCTCACTGATCAGACTGCTGACCACCGCGTAGATCGAGGAATAGGTGCCCTCTGCCATAAAACTGTACTGGTTAAAAAATGAACGTTGCTGATGGCTGAAAACCGGCTGGTCATCAATCTTCCAGTGCTCTGCAAACAGCGCCAGCAATGCCCAGAACTGATTGAACACCTCAGAGCCGCAGGAGACGCGGGCAAAAGTCTTCTGGGCATCCCACTCGTTGCGCCTTCCCTGCCAGATGCCGCTGGTACTGAGCGACAACAGCCCCATATAATGCCCAAGAAAATTATCCCGATCATACCCGGGCAATGAGGCCAGCATCAGGGGATCAAGATGCTGTTCAATCAACTGTTGAAAGTGCGAGCCGAAATTCCGTTCCTTCAGGCAGGTGAACGCCATGTCCCTCGGACTGCAGTCGCCGGGCTGCTCACCCTTACCTTCAGCAGACAGCTCCACCCGCTGCACCCCCACCGGCCGGTTTTCCGGCAGCCTGTCCAGCTGACGCCCCAGCAGCAGTAACAGCCCATTGAAGCACTGCCAGAACTGCCTGATATTCGCAACTCCCTGACCGTTCTGATGCCGCCAGAGTGTCACCTCCAGATCAAGCAAACCTGCCAGTAACTGGCTGGCGCTGTCATGCCAGAAGCGGTCACCGGATAGCGTCTGCAACTGAAACTGATCGCAGACCGCGGTCATCTGCTCCAGAATCCCCATCCCACCCATTACTCCAAGCGGACGATGCTCAAACTGCCAGAGCACCGGCCCGTCGGCTCCGGGGCTTAAGCGGATCAGCCGGCTGTCGGCCTGTTTTCCCAACAGCTGCTGCAGAAAGTCACCCAGCTCACCCTTGGGGTCCACCACCAGCCCGGCAGCCAGGCCATCTCCGCTGAAGGCCATCCTGCAGAGCGGCTTGATACCGGATGCGGTCTTGCCGGAACCGGTCTCGCCCAGAAACATGAAATGACGGTACATTGAGGCTTCGTCCAGCCTCTCCATGCCGAGTGGCTCCCATTCATCGCAGTGATAATATGATGCAGTCATAGCGTCTATCCCCTTTCAACCCGATCAATCAACTGAAACAGAACTGCCTTCTCCGGCCTGATATACTGATCCTTGGCAAATTCCTGCTGATACCACTCAAGCCGGCCGAACAGCCAGGCCAGCTGCTGCCGGTGCTGCTCTGCTGCAGGCCTGCCCTGCAGACTATCCGCAAGCTGTTCGGCATTTTCTTGCTTCTTGCCATGCAGCTCAGCACGCAACTGGTCAGTCAGCATGACGTGCAGATCGCGCCGCAGTTGCATCTGTTCCTTAGTATCCTTGCAGGCAGTAATCTGCTGCAATCTGCTCTGCAGTTTCCGGCTGCCAAACGGTGCAATCAGCCGATGCTGGATGCTGCACTGGGGGTCAGGCAGACAGCAGACCAGCTCATGCAGCTGTTCAAACAGCTCAAGCGGCAAGATGTTTCCGTACTGATGCCGCATCAGCTTCAGCAGCATGCCGTAGTCGGTCACGCTCAGGTTCCAGCGCAGGCTGTCAAGACTCTCCACAGTCAGAGCCCGGGTGCCGGTGGCGGTACGCACATTGTGATACAAAAGCATACTGTCCGGCAGGGCGGCGCGGTGTCCCGGATCACCAAAACTGAGCATGTAGGCCCCGGCACTGCAGCAACTGGTCAGGGCCAGCGTCTCAATCACCAGCCCTTTGGCCCGCCAGCCGGCCAGCCGGTTCACAAAATACTGCAGTGACTTTACCTCTCCGCCGGGAGAATCAATCTCGATCAGCACCCGGTTATAGTGATAGTAGTCCTGTGCAAAACTGATCTCATCACACAGGCTAAAGACCCGATCAGCATTCACATCCCCGGAAAAACGGATAGCAGCATAGTCAGCATGATACTGAACAGATACGGTATTGGTCTTAATAAGTTCTTGAGGCATGTCATCCTCCTGTAGCAATGGTATGGCTCTATCCCGCTGAAAGGGGAAAGCCCTCTACATACAAAATGTCTGTTAACATCCAGAAATGGATGCTCAGTAAACCCCAACTGCCAACAAGCAGTAACGCCATAGTAAGTGATACGGCAGCGATCTGCGCCAAGGTCATCTTCCTGATCTGAAAGAGCCGGACTATCAGCATATTCCAGCAGCAGACCAACAACAGCAGCCAGAACAACGCCATGGCTGCAAACAATTCAACAGCAACGATTACCCACCCCATAACGACTCCTTTCATCGTGTGTGTATAAAAATAGGTAAGGAGAAGCTGGCGATTTTGAGAAAGAAAATAATTATTTTTTTCCAATGTAGCAGAAGTGGCTGATTATATTCAGCAACGGTGGGATGTGAAGGTATGCTGTGTAAGCTCATGCCAGCGCTGGTGAGGTACTCCAAGCTCTTGCAGCAGCTTCAGCTTACTGACAAAGTCTGCACGAGAGTCATACCAGGCAAGGCACGCATGTCCGGATTCAGGCATGTTGCATATCTCACGAGCGGTTTGGTCAAGTTCCAGTATCTGACCGGTTATATACGGCAGCTCTTCCACCAGATACTGAAGCATCGCAGGTTTAGCGTGAAATATCAGATCAGCAAGCACCCCTGACAGGTCAGGCAGCGGCTGGCCGAACCCCGGTGCCTGTTCTACCAGATAGCGGAGTACGGCAAGCTGCCCGTCCTCGTCACGGTGGTCCACGCCAAACCAGGTATTGGCAAGATTCACCGGCTGATACCCCAGTTTCGGGATTTCCTCAACCAGGTACCTGAGCAGGTCGAGGTTTTTGTGACATATGGCCACGAGTGCGGGAAAATCCCGCAGAAACGAAGGGTTCGGCACCATGCCGGTATCACTGCAACATTCCAGTACAAACCTGACAATCTCAAGCTGATTGTTTTCAGCGGCACAACAGACGCCAACTGACAGCAGGTCCTCACAGCGGATCTGCTGTACTTTTGCAAGCGCTGCATAGTGGTACAGCAACCATTCAAGACGGTTCAGAAAACTTCCATCCAGAGACAGGGAAATTTCCGTACAGCCATGCTGCAGAAACCTTTTTAGATTTGCCAGATCACCACACCAGCAGGCATACAGCAGCGAAAGCTCCTCAGCATCAAACGGCAGTTGCAGGTGGCTTACCCTGATTCCGGCATACAGATCCGCTTCAATCTTTTCGCTCAGGCGTGCTATATCCTCCTCATCTATCGCAACAACAGGTCCGGGCCTTCGGTCCTGTTGTTGCTGGTCCGTACCCTTGTCCCCCGGTTTAGGCACGTGCTCCATAGCGGCCTCCTCTATCGGCACGGTCCAGCTGTTCGTAATAACGGATCAGCCCCTGCTTGTGCTGCTGGTCAAGTGCAGGCGGTTCCTCCTGCTGCAGACGCTCCAGTTCGTGGTGGGGCACCTGTACCAGCAGATGCCTGACCGGTCTGTCGCCCAGGCGGTCAAGCTGCACCAGCCGCAGCACCCTGGCCCGGTACAGATCCTCACGGTACAGAAGGTCAATAGCGCTGGCCAGGTGAGTCAGCTGTTGCAGGGGCATGGCACCGCTTGCCAGCAGCAGTGCCAGCTCTGAGAGGTCGCAGTCGCAGGACAGCTGATAGAGCGTTCCGGATGGCTGATCCGGCTGGTGCAGCCAATGGGCATAGCGATACTTCAGTTCGAAGCCGTCCACCACCCTGACCACCTGGCGGTACAGGGACAGCAGCTGATCTGACCAGCGGTAGCTATAACGGTGGTGTTCACGGGATAACTTCTGCAGCAGTCCGGTCTGTTCCTGCAGGGTAGAGGGTGGGGTCTTCAACTGTTTGGTGGAGGCCCTGGTTGACAGTGACATGGTGCTCTCCTTTCATCGATCAACTTTTTTGTCTGTCTAATGCAAGGCCATGCCAAAAATTAAACACCATGCCAAATAGCAGTTTAATCTCACAACAACAGGCATTTAGAAAAAAATGAGCTATACCTGTCAATTTTTTTGACATCAAATCTTGATACTTACAGTCATTTTTTGATTAACCACATACTGCAATCAAACCAAGCCCTACCCTCCCATATCGTCAGTAAGCCGTATGCCGGTAGCAATCACCGTCACCCTGATCTGATCAGACAGGGCTTCATCCAGCACCATGCCCACCACAATGGTGGCATCATCTGCCATCCGTTCGGTTATCAGCCTGCATATCTGGTCATACTCATCCAGGGTCATGCTGCTGCTTCCGCTGATGTTGAGCAGCAGACCGCGGGCATCAGCCAAATCATGTTCCTCAAGCAAAGGATTGTGGATGGCGGCCTTGGCCGCTGCAACCGCGCAGTTCTCACCGGAGGCAGCGCCAATCCCGATCAGCGCCATACCCCGGGCTGCCAGCACGGTTCGAAGATCGCTGAAGTCAACATTGATATGCCCGCTGCCGGTAATTATCTCCACGATCCCCTGCACCGCCTGCTGCAGCAACTGGTCCGCCGGCCGGAAGGCCTCCAGCAGCGACATCCCCCTGCCTGCCTGGCTGATCAGCCGGTCATTGGGGATCACAATCAGGCTGTCTACCAGCGCCAGCAGCTCCCGCACACCCTGCCGGGCAAGCGTTGCCCGCTGCCTGCCTTCGCGGGAAAACGGCCTGGTCACCAGTGCCACCACCAGGGCGCCTGCTTCACAGGCCATCCGCGCCAAAACCGGGGTTGCGCCGGTGCCGGTGCCGCTGCCCAGCCCGGCTGTCAGCAACAGCAAATCAACCCCTCTAAACAGCTGGCGCAGATCGCTGCTGCTTGCCTCTGCAGCAGCCCGCGCCACAGCCGGATCACCGCCAGTGCCAAACCCGCGTTGATCAGATCCGATCTGCAGGGTTATCCGGGCACGGGATTTCCGCAACCGGGGTACCGAGCAGCTGATGGCCACAGTCTCAACGTTATCAAGCCCGGCTGTAAGCATGGCGTTAACGGCATTGATACCCGCACCGCCCACCCCGGCCACCATTACACGAATATCAGTATCAGGTTGCATATGGTTTCCTCCCACCCACATAGTGCAAGGCCGTACCAATTCGTGCACATCAGGGATAGGCAACCGGCAGGTGCATCATCTTTTTATCCGGAAACACACAGAAAAGGCTCAAAAGGGACAGATCGGTACAGATGCTGGTTTGGCTGCTACTGCGGAGTTACAAATGGGGGATAGAATCAAATACTGACGCAGGACATCAGAAATTGACTGGTAACTACAAGAAGAGTTGAAACAGCAGATGCTGGCAACTTCACGCAGAGATACCAGCACCGGTATACCTGTCCAGCCGCTCAAACCCCGCACCCACCGTATACCGGAACAGCGCCACACATCCCGGTCTTGCCGGATCAACCTGATCAAGGCAGCAGATTTGGCAACTGCGGCCTGATGCGGTGGTAATCCCTGTCTGGTACGGGTAGTGTTGGTGCCCGCATAGCACTAGCTGCGGTTCCAGCAACTCTACCACAGTTCTGCTGATATCACAGCCACGACTGCTGAAACGGCCCTGCTGGTCCGGGCATGCCAGACCGGCCGGCCAGTCATGCAGCAGCAGGATATCCGGCCTCGGCAGGCTGATCAGCCGGTCAATATCCTGATTGCTGAAGGTCAACGTACGTGCGTGCGGCTCTTTTACAATCTTTTCAGATCCTGCGCGTGAGGATCTGCTGGTCTCTTCTTGGTAGATGCCGGAGAGCCCGGCAATGGCCAGCCCCTGCCACTGCAGCTGACCGACGCGGCCCAGGTAATGGCAGTTGGCAACCAGCTCTGCACCTTCAGGGTGCTGATCCAGCAGGTCAACCGGCTCATGGTTGCCGCCGATAAACCAGATTGGCCAGTTGAACCGACTGGCCCCCTGATAAAAATCGGGGAAATCACCCATGCTGCGGTATTTTGACGGCACTTTCAGGCTGGCCAGGTCCTGCTCGTTTCTGATCGGCTGGAAGTCCCCCACCTGCAGTACCAGATCTATATTCAGACCAGTACAATGTTCCATCTGCAGCAGATGTTCCTGCATCTGATGCATCCTGCCATGGACATCGCCGCATGCTGCAATGATAATCGGCATCTGTTTATTCATTCTTCTTGCTCACCCGCTCTGGTTTATCGTAGCACCAGAGCAGTTTGCAAGCCCATGCCAAAACAGGTTGGCACGTATTTGCAGGTGTACTGAACAAGGAGTACTGCCATGTCAAAGCCGGACAAACACACACTGCTGCTGTTTCTTGATACTGAATTTACCGATCTTGATGAACCACGCTACCTGATCAGTCTGGGGCTGGCGGCTGAGACCGGTGAAACTTTCTATGCGGAGCTGACTGATGGCTGGCAGTTGAGAAACTGCAGTCCGTTTGTCTGGAAGAACATTCTGCCCCTGCTGGAAGAAGGTGCCGATCAGATGGACCGGGCCACCGCAGCTTGCAGCCTTACAAACTGGATCAGTAGTTTTGACCAGCCAGTGCGGATCGTAAGCGATGCCAAGGAATTTGACTGGCCCTTGCTGCAGGAACTGCTTGAGGAACACTGGCCAGACAACCTGCTGCACAGCTGCATCTCGTTCCACACCTCGTTTTTTCCAATCGAGGTCAGCAATGAACTGGAACTGACCCGCCAGCGGTATTTCTTTGTCCAGCGCCGTATGATCGGCAGACTGCTGGAGCACCATGCCCTGCATGATGCCCGTGCCTTGCGCAGGCAGTGGCAGCAGGCAGAACGTCTGGCGCCGGAGATGATCAGGAGGATGAAAAGCTGGCCATAAAAACAGTCCACCTTACGGCCTCCTTCATCGATCAAAAAAATCAACAGTTGACATAAATATCATTTTATGCTCGATATAATGTCAATTATTGACGCGATGTAACTAGGAGGTTTAAGGAGATGGAAAATACAGGCAAGTCCAGCAAATTGTTCATTCTTGCAGATGCACGCTACGAGTGCCTGCGCATGACAGCTGATTTTATAAAGGAAAAAAAATGGCAGGATAAAGAAACTACATATCTGCGCGCACGCCACAGCACCATCGGGGCAGACCTGACCAGCATACTCGAACAGGTCACAGATAATGACGATGTGCTCAACACAACGCCTAAAGTGAATGATGATCAGCAAGAGGCTGTTATTTCAGCATTAGAAGTCCTCCACCAGAAGAAGGTAAACTACTATTGGCATCATGCGCCTGACTGGTTTTTCCAGGCACCGGCAAGCGTAACCAACTGTGTATCTCAAGCAAAAAAACATAAGAAACCAGACGATGATAGAAACACTGAGACTATAGAAAATCACCACTACCAGAATGAGCGTCCTGCCGCATCAGACAAGAAACCGCAAACTGACGGAACTGCATCAAAAAATGATACTCAAACATCAGATTATAAACAGCGGCAGTTTACCGATTACCGACTGATGTATTACTTCATGGGGGCAGATACCTTTAAAGCCACCTGCAAAGAAATCATTACGGTCCTTACGACAAAAACAATACCTAAAGAGTACGATGAACTGCTCAAACGCTTTAGCATCGCCAAACCGTCACTTGCCGGGCGCAGCGATAAGTATGAAACATTCAAGAGACGTATTCTTGAATATGCACGTCTTAACAAGGATGTGCTGATTGTTGGCGAAACCGGTACCGGCAAAGAGGCAACCGCTTACTTTCTCCATGAGTTCAGTTCACGTCGCAACAGGAAATTTATTGCCGTGAATTGTGCCTGCTTTACCGAAGACATGCTGACTGCCGAGCTGTTTGGACATATCAAAGGCAGCTTTACCGGCGCAAATAGCAACAGGGGCGGACGAGTAGAAGAGGCCGATGGCGGCACTATTTTCCTGGATGAGATACCTGATGCTTCGCCACGGTTTCAGGCCATGTTGCTCCGCTTCATGCAGAGCGGAGAATACTCGCCGGTAGGCAGCAACACGGTTGAACGGGTAGATGTCAAGATTGTTGCCGGTGCCCAGCCCGGGTTGCTCCACAAATTACGTGACGACATTAAGCACCGTTTTAACGAACGCCTGCACACCTATTCAATCAGGGAGTTGAATGAGTTATACCGTGCCGAAGAGATTAAAGGACTGCCGGATATCGTCTCCATGGCACGCAACATCGCAGCGGCCACCATTGGTCGTGAAAAGATCGGCGATGATCTGATGGGCTACAATTACAAGCCAACCTATGTAACACATGAAGACGTTGTCGGGTTCTGGGATGAGATCAAAAAGCAGGAGGTAGTAAATCTTCTCACAAGTTTTGAGTGGCCAGGAAACGTCCGTCAACTGCAGACCCTTATCGCACGCTATCTGTGCAACAACCTCAAGGACAGCAATGGGAATAAACTGGCACTGCATACTGTTCTGCAGGAATATATTGCTGAAGAGCAAAGAGAAATCATGGCTCCCTCTGTGAACACAACGAGTGCCGACACGCAACCGCCTGCTCGTACACCTCAGTCAACAGAAGGCACAACAATCATAGGCAATATGACCATTTCTCCAATTACCGGGCTTAATGATATTCCGCCTATCGAAGCGGTAAAAAATGCCGTGTATCAGTCGGTCAAGGATGCTTTGAACGGAACCTTAGCAAGGCACAAACCAAAAGAAATTTATGAAAAACTTAAGATTACAATCAATACCGGGAAAAAATATTTATAGCGGGAAAAAATATTTCAAACCTTCTATCAAACCTTCTGTCTCTACCCCGCCGGTCAAGCCGTAGCGTCACGAACTCCTCCTCTGTCTGCACCTGCCCTCAGGTGCAGACTCTACGCCACTACACCAGCACACCCCCATTGACCATAAATTTTATTTCATAATATTATCAGTAATTTATTGCAATAACCACGTAACAATCAACAGCTTTCTGGCACGGTCTTGCATAAGAATAAATAAGAGAGATAAAGGAGGAAAGGTATGAGTGATAAAAATGAGAAAAGGTTGTTGAGGGTCCTGTCCAGGATGCAGGATCTGGACCTGGACGATGTTATGCAATGCAAGCGCTATGCTGACTATGCAGTTAAGCACGGCCTATCCCTGGAACAGATCAGCCCGCTGCTGATGGACCTATGTGATGAACCCGCCAGCCTTGATCCGTTTGTACATCTGATGAATAGCCACAGTTTCGCAAAAGCAACCCATACCCGCATATAAGGAGACCCTCTATGCACACACAATTTTTTATTGAAAATCAGACCCTTCACCTGGACGAGTTCACCACAGATCTAGAAGCCTTCCGCTGGAATGCCCCCAATGATGTGCCGGTATTTTTTGTCTTTGCTGGCAACGACGTGCATATCATCACCCTTGATGAGCAGGAAAAACCGTTTGAGGAGGTCTGCTCAAATAATCAGATCAAGCCTGTTCGCCTGATCACCGACGAGGAGGCGGAGCAATATACCTTTCTTCATGAAACAGCATCCATCTTCGGTACGGCGTAGGCCGATACCGAAAAACGTTCAAGGAGAATCCAATGTCAAGCAGTGCATCCTCATCTTCGGGCGGTATCAGCGTTGCTGGCCTTCTCGGTGTTGCTTTCGTGGTGCTGAAACTGACCGGGCATATCAACTGGTCGTGGTGGTATGTCTCTCTGCCATTCTGGGGCGGCTTTGCGCTGGTAATGGTGTTCCTTGCCGTTATCCGCACCTACTGCGTCATGACGACTATATATTACCGATACAGAAAGGCGCGCAGATGCCAACTTAAACAGGATCAACTACTGAAGTATCTTATTTATGGCAGATTATATCGCTGACGAATACACGCCCGCCATCGAACGCTTCATCGAGGTACAAACTCATGACAGAGCACACACCGTCACCACTCTCACAGAGCATTGCTACAGCCGCTGCCACGGTCTTTGAGCAGCAGCACAGCGGAATCAGCACCAGCTACGCCCGCTTTGAAAAAGCCATTCAGCAGACTATGCTGCAGCGTCTATGCAGCCAGACCGGCCAGCACTGGGTACGGGAACTGCCCTTGCCGAGCCATGCTGCTGCTTCTTTATGGAAGTCGCTGCGGGTTGATCTGGCCCGGCAGACAGACCCCAAGGCCAGCCCCACCGCCCTGCTTGAGGTAAAGGTGCTGGAACAGTACCAGCGCAACCGGCGCCATGGCCATGAATTCCCCTACCTGTTCTACGGCTGCCCGCTGGCAGATGCCGGGGCACCACAGGAGCAGCAACTGCTGGCCCGGCTGCAGGAATTGGGCAGACCAGACACCCCGGAGCATCGCCAGCGCATAGCCACAAACCTGCAACGCATGGCACCGGCAACAGCGGACAGCACCGGCCTGCGTTTTATGCACCAGGATGAAGGCGGCCTGCTGTACGACCTGACCAAGATGCTGAGTTTTTCCAAATCAGACACCATGCCGCTCTTTCAGCTGCTCTTTCTGCTTACCTACACCAGCGGATCACATCCGGCCTGGGAACAGGTCCACACCACCAGCTACCTGCAGGAACGGATCAGCGGTCTGTACAGCGCCTTTCATGAACAGGCCCGGTACAGCAACCGCTTCTGCCTGTATGCTTATCCGCACGACAGCACCCCCAGCCTGCAGGTGCCCTACCGCAGCTTTAGCACCAGCGTGCTGCAGCAGCACCTGGGCATCCAGCGCTGGCAGCATCAGGGCAGCCTGATTGAACGTACCATCACCCTGCTGGTACTGGAACACCAGCCTGGGCAGCAGTTTGGCATCAGCTGGCATACCACCGCTACTGCAGCAGCCAAGACAGCGCAACCTGGCCTGCGCTACGGCGTGTTTGACCTGGAAACCAAGCATGCGGCCAGCGAGGTGGGTGGCTGGCAGAATGCCCACAAGATGGGGGTCAGCATTGCAGTGCTGTATGATTCAGGTACCGGCCAGTACCACACCTACCGTGAACATGAACTGTCTGCCATGCTGCAGCGGATGCAGGCGCTTGATCTGGTGGTGGGGTTCAACAATCTGCGCTTTGACAACAAGGTGCTCAGTGCCTACACAGATCTTGACCTGAACAGCCTGCCCACCCTGGACCTGCTGCGGGCAGCCAAGGGCCGCAGCGGCCTGGACAATTTTGCCTGCACCACCCTGGGGGTGGGCAAATCAGGTGATGGCATGGATGCCCTACGCTGGTACAAGCAGGGGGAGTTTGGCAAGATCGCCCAGTACTGCCGGATGGATGTGGAGTTGACCAAGCGGCTGTACGAGCATGCCCGGGACAGCGGATTTTTGTTGTACCGAAATAACAAGGGGGCCGTGGTGCGGCAGGAGCTGCAGGTGTAGGGAGGGATTCTGTTTGCCCGCACCGTTTGGTGCGGGCAAGAGGAGCATGGTGCAGTAGGTCAGATTTTCTGGCCTGCAGCTAGCTGGGTGAGGATGTGGTTAAGGACATTGGTTTGGTTATTAAGAGTGTTGTACATTCCTATTAGTTGATGATTATTTCCAAGATCAACCTCAATGCCATATCCCACTAATTGGCGAAATTTCTTGCGTCCATACGTGCCATTTTTCCTAAGTTTCTGTTCAAAATAATTAAAGTTGGTTTTTCCTGATGTTAACTTTGCAGATGACTTCATTAGCGCTTTAGCAAACCGTTTTGAAGGGATAGAATTCAACGTACTAGCATTAGTATGGTTCGGCAAATACCAACTATATTTTATAAAAGTAAGCACCTGTTTTCCATTATAATAATTTTTACATTCTTGACATTGTCCAATAGCCACAGGACTATAATTAGTACTAGTACTGCCTGATAATGTATTTATACAATTAGTGTGATTTGGTGGTGGTCCAAAAGAGTTTGCAACAATATTTAGAGGCAAGCTGATGTTACTCGAATTATAAAATGCATGCGCTCCAACATGACCTTGTCCACCATTATGCAAGCCCAAGAAACTTTGACAAACCTTAAAAGCAGATGTAATTATTATGTTTTTATTCACATCTTCATAAAAATAAAAAACTATATGAGGTTGATTCTGCAATCTCGCTAAATAATCTTGAACACCACGACTTTTAGTGCCTCTAGGATATTGATTTCTACACAAGCCTGTTGACGGATGTAAGTCATGAAAATCAGGGTCTGGCCTGCAAGATGAATCCCAATGACAGTTGAATCCTCTATAATGACTAGGAAATAATCCAGGATTTGCTTTAATTGAATTTGCAACATGTGAAAATGTTGCACTACATCCACCTTTTTTAACTTTTTCAGGGTAACAATCTTTTGAAGCATACGCATTATACTTAATAAAAACCAACTTCATACCCACCCTCCTCGATCACACCCAAATTACCATCACGACTACCCTATACCACAACGCCACCCCACCAGCAGCCGTTTTTTACCCCGGCCTGATCAAGCAGTGCAGCACAGGCCGGGCTGCACCCACATTTAGCTGGACAAGGCCGCATCAATCTCCAGCAGCCATTTCCAGGCCGGAACAACAGTAATACGCCTGTTGTCATTTTCGATAATTTCATCATCATGACGGGTAACTACCGTTGCATGGGTAGATTCCAGTTCTGTCATTGCTTCATGGAGCGCAGCCAGTTCACGTTTTCTGGTTGCCAGATCAGCCATTGTTTCGCAGACCTGTACCAGCAGGCGTGCTTGACCAGGCTCTGCTGATCTGCCTCGGGCCGGCATCAGCACGATAAAATCAACCTCTTTGCCGCTACGGGTGCGGTAGTAGAAAATAGCGCTGCTGACCCGCCGAAGGGCGGTAAACACCAGGTTCTCCAGCAGGTGTCCGGTATTTGCCAGTATGCCGGAGGAAACGGATCTGACCAGACCATGGTCCACGCAGTAGATTTTTTTGGGGTTGACGTTGCTGCGGGAAAGCGATGCGTCAAACAGTCGTACCGTAAAGAGGAAATAGGCATCCTCAAACCACTCCAGATACTCGGTAACCGCAGATTTCGGCGCTTTGTGCCCCCGTGATTTCAGGTAGCCGGTCAGGCTGTTGATGGTATAGAGCGAGGCGATGTTATCCATCAGCCAATAGGCCAGATCAAGAACCGCCTGGGGGTGGGAGATGTTGTTCCGCTCAACCAGATCACGGTACAGGATGGTGTGAAAATATTCCTGGTGAATCTTCAGCCGCAGACGACGGTCAAGGGAGATGACTTCCGGAAAGCCGCCTGCTTCCCAGTAGGCCTCAAACCGGTTTTGCACCAGCAGCCGTTCTTTTGTAGAAAAGGGGGTGTCGTTTTTGATTCCGTCAGCTTCCAGAAACTCTTTGAATGAGAACGGGAAAAGCTCCCAGGTGAGTGCCCTGCCCCGCATCTGGGTTGCCAGCTCTTTTGAGAGCATCCGGGCCGAAGATCCGGTCAGGTACAGTTCACACTTTTCCGTACGCAGTAACCGGTCTGCAAACGGTTCCCAGTCGGCCACCATCTGGATCTCATCCAGAAAGATGTAGACGGTTTCCTGCTGCTTTTTTCCCGGATACAGCGAGTAATAGGCATCGGCAACCATGCCGATCCCCCCGTGCTGCAGAGGATGCAGGCGGTCGTCAAAAAAGTTGAGGTACAGGATGTTCTGGCGGGAAACGCCGCTATCCAGCAAGCTCTGCATGATCTGGAACAGGCAGGTTGATTTGCCGCTTCTTCGCACACCAATGCAGACGGCTGCCTTGTTCGGCACCGGCATCATGACAAGTTGACGACGTACGCCGGTTTGCAGCATGGTTTCCTGATGATCAAGGATAATGGCTTTGATGGTTTCCAGCATGATGCACCCCGTTGATGCTTACAAAACTGGAAATAATTATTACCAATTAAAGACTAAAATGGAAATAAATATTTTTACTTGCTGCTATTTTTCAGCAAATCACCACTAGCCGTTTTTTTACCCCGGCCTGCTCCAGCACTGCAGCACAGCCCGGGCAGATGGTGTCATGGCCAAACAGCAGCAGGGTTGCACCGTTGGCGGCAGTTCCGGCAGCAGCCACAACCTGCTGCTCAGCATGGCCCTGCTGGCCACAGATTGCAGCACACAGCTCCCACCCCTGGCCACGACCAAACCGCCCAACCCTGCGCGGACAGACCTGTTGCGGTTTCTTAACCCCGTTTGAGCCTACCTGCCAGCTGCCGTCTGCACCATACAAAATTGCCACCACATGGCGCCCCCTGCAGCGGGACAGCAGCCGAAAACTACGGATACTCATCAGACCTGCCAGAAGGTACGATTCAGCAGATTACAACAGCTGAGCTTGCCCATGCCTTCTTTTTCAGGCCAGCAGACACCGGAATCAAGCTTGATCTCCTGAGAGCAATACATATCGTCCCCCGGGCGCTGGTTTGCTACCCATTTAGACGAAGTATGCCCATGGATCACCACCAGGTCATCCGGCAGGTGCTCAACATCCAACTCGCGCAACCAGAGCAGACTGACACTGTCCTGCTGCTCAACCGGCTTTTGGGCATCAATGCCGGCATGCACAAACAGGTAGCGCACCCCCTGCAGTTGCTCGCAATGCCATAGCCTGGTGGCCTGCAGAAAGGCAATATGTTCAGCAGGGATCAGGTCTGCACGAAATCCGGTGTACCACCAGCACGGCTGATCAGGATCATCATCCTGCCATCCCAGACCGACCAGCCTGCGGGAGTCCGGAGGGTTAGGATCGTAACTACGCAGCGTCATGTCTCCACCGTTATTAAGAAAAATGTTGGCAACCTGGTCGCAATCACGGCATGCATCAAGACACTCATCACCAGGCATCCAATCAAACCTGCGATGCAGGCAGCCCGACATAATGCAGCGGCGCATCATTGATTTCTGATCTGGTTCCGGCAGTGCGGCAACACCGGTTGTGGCAATAACCAGGGCATCGAGCAGCATCTGCTCATGGTTGCCCCGCAGAAAGATGGTTTGGGGAAACCGCTGCGCAAAGGCCACCAGGTAGTCAAGCACCCCTTTGCTGTCAGGCCCGCGGTCGATATAATCACCCAGGAACACCACCCGGTCATCTGCGGTGGGCCGCACCGTTTCTTCAAGCAGCAGCTGCAGCTTATCCAGATAGCCGTGTATATCGCCGACCGCCAGCAGGCGGCCTCTGGCTGGATCAGAATTGTCTGTAGCCATCATCCGGCACCTCACACTATGCAGCATTGTACGTCTGTATGTATCTTATGCAAGAAGCTATGCCAATGTATGCAGAAGGGAAAAAAGCAGGCGGTGCGGGGAAGGCGCGGCGCTGCAGTATGACGACTCTGCAGCGCCGGCAAGGTGCAGGCGGTTTTTAGACGATATTGAAGTTGGTGTGAATCATCTTCTGCAGCTCTTCAACCCTGACTACTGCCTGACGCAATTGCTCTCGTTCGTCATTATCCAGCATCAGCGGATCAAGGTAGTGGGAGTCTTTCTGGATACCCTTGATCTGCTTGATCTGCAGCAGTATCCGATGATGGGTCAATATATCGTACGCCTCACGCAGGCCATTGGCCATCTCTGCAGAAAAGCTGCCTTCCTGTTCCAGGCAGTTGATCCGTTGAATCGTGTTGGTGGCAGCCATCCCCTGGCTGATGGCCAGGATACGGACGTTCATGACCAACGGCGCCCAGGCCAGCAGTTTGACGTTTAACTCCCCCCGGTGTTCGCCACTGGGTTCTGTCCAGAGCTTGCGCATAAATCCCAGGGCAAGTTTCATTTCCGTAGCAGCACGGGCCATACTCCAGAGCACCTGAAAGTGCTCCTTCTCCATATCACGGATCAGTTCGATCAGCCGTTCTCCCAGTTCACGATCACCGGCAACAAAGCGGGCATCGGAGAGGACGATCAGATCCATCATATTTTTGGCAAAGTCTTCTACTTCATAGCGCACAATGGCAAACAACCGTTTACGCCATTGCTTGTAGGAGCCTCGCCAGGTGGGATTACTGGTCATGATATCGCCGGTGCAACGCTTGAATCCGGCGGTTTCCAGGCAATCAACCAACCGGTTACCAAACTCTACAAACCAGGCGTCGGCAGCCTCTTCTCCCCCGTCATCATAGACAATCAGATAGTCCTGATCCGTAATCAGGGTCTGTTCTTCCCGGCCATCACTACCCATGCTGATCAGGGCGTAGGATACCGGCGGCGCACCAAGCCCCGCAGCTGCCATTTCTTCCGTCACAATCTGCAGCGCCCGTTCAGCCAGCATATCCCGATAATGGGTGCAGGAGCGATGCAGACTGATGACTGAAGAAGCCGTAATGAAACGCTCAAGCTCAATCCGGTTCAATTCCTCATGCAGCTTTCTCAGTGTTGCCGCATCGGCAGTTGCAATCAGCCCCTGCTGCAGGGCAGATTGGGCATCCCACACCTCAAACTTGCGCCGCACAGCAGCCAGATCAACCTTAACCTGCTGCAAGGTTTCACTGATCTCTGCAACGGTACAGTAACGCGTCAACTGCGTAACTGGCGGCAACTCGTCCAGCAGGTGGCTCATCTCATCATGCGGTGTCGTTTCCACGGTGCCCTCTGATCAAAAAAAATGGGGAGGCCGAAGCCTCCCCTACTCTATAGCATAGTTCCAGCGATTGAAAAGTGTGACTTAGTGATCGATAGCCTTGGCCATGCCGATACCGGTGTTCTGGCGGACATAGATCTCGTCCCACATTTCCTCTGCCTTCTTGCAGGGGAACATCAGGGTTGCCAGGATGGCGGCGATGAAGC
>JAJTBI010000152.1 GCA_021286935.1 Geobacteraceae bacterium | reverse complement strand
CTGACATTGCCATGACCACCAAGGGACCTCAGATCATCCTCTCCCGTACCCATCCTCAGATGTTGGCAAAGCTGTTTGAGGCTGAAGTGCCTGAGATCAGCGAAGGGCTGGTTGAGATTGTCAATGTTGTCCGTGATCCGGGCAGCCGTGCCAAGATTGCTGTTGCGTCCAATGATCGTGACATTGATCCGGTTGGTGCCTGCGTTGGTATGCGTGGCTCACGGGTTCAGAATGTGGTTTCTGAGCTGCGGGGGGAGAAGATTGACATTATCCCCTGGTCAGCGGATGTTGCCCGTTTTGTCTGTAATGCGCTTTCTCCTGCCCAGGTGGTTAAGGTCTTTATGGATGAAGAGCAGCGTACGCTTGAAGTTATTGTGCCGGATGATCAGTTGTCCCTTGCCATTGGCAAGCGTGGACAGAACGTCAGCCTGGCAGCCCGTCTGACCGGATGCCGGATCGATATCAAGGGCGAAGGTAAAAACGACGAAGAAGCTGAGCTTGATGAATTCGCCTCCTTCGATGGTACCCAGGTTGCTGAAGAACCAGAAACCTTGTCGGCTGAAGCAGAGGCAGAAGTGCAACAGCCTGAAGAGGAACTGGCTGTTTAGTCTATGAACCCTCTTGGTGGGACAGGGCCGCAAAGAAGCTGCATCGCCTGCCGCCGTACAGGTGATAAAGGAACGTTCCTACGCTTTGTGCTGGCCCCCGATGGTACGGTTACACCGGATCTGGAAGGGAAACTGCCTGGTCGTGGCGCGTATGTTTGTCAGTCCAGACGATGTGTGCAGGATGCGGTTGCTAAACGTCAGTTCAGTCGTACGTTTAAGGGTATGGCGGCGGCGGTAGATGGCCCGTCATTGATAGGTCTTTTGCAGCAGATCATGGAACAACGGATCAGCGGGTATCTTGCCTTGGCAAACAAGGCCGGAGCAACGGTGTCCGGTGGTGAAGCGATTGAACGGTCCCTGAAAGGGACAAAGCTGCCGCGTCTGTTGGTACTGGCAACGGATATATCACCGGCAATTGCAGAAAAACTGGCAGGGACAGCCGCGCGGTCTGCTGTACCGGTGGTGAAGGTCTTGTCCAAGGATGTTCTGGGGCAACTGGTAGGTAAAGAGTCGGATCGAAGCGCTGTAGCCGTGATGTCAGGCGGCTTTGCACAGTCACTTGTCAAGGAAATTGAGCGATACAGGAACTACCTGGAGGAGGAGAGCGGTCGATGAGTAAGACCCGGGTAAGCAATCTTGCGGAAAAGCTGGGCATAGACACCAAGGAGGTGCTCGCCAGGCTGAAGACGTTGGGATACGACGTCAAGGCCGGAACCTCCACCGTGGAAGATGACGCGGCAGCCAAATTAATGGCATTCAAGCCGACCGAAGCAGGTCCTGAAGAAGTTCGCGTTGCGTCGAATATTGTTCGTCGTCGCTCAAGGCCTTCAGCAACAGCTGAGCCAGAGGTTGAAGCTCCGGCTGCGGTTGAGCCTGTTGTTGCTCCTCCTGTCAAGGTGGTTGAAAAGGTTGTTCCTGTTATTCCAGAGCGGGTATCAGTGGTGAAAAAGGCGGTTGAAGCGGTTGTTGCACCGGTAGTGAGCGAGCCTGCTCCCACTGCTGAGGTGGTTGAACCCCAGACTGAACCGAGCGTATCAGCACCGGCAGAGGTTGTCGCACAAGAAGCTGAAAAACCGGTTATTGCTGCTCCGGTCGTTCCGCCACAACCTGAGCGTGCCAGTGCAACCCAGGCCCGTATTCTGGGAATGGTAGAAATCCCCATAGCTCAGGAATCACGTCCCTATCGTCGTGAACCAAACCGTGGCCCCGGCCCCGGTGGTGATCGTGGTCCCCGTCCGGCAGGTGGTCAGGACAACCGTGGCCCAAGACCTGCAGGAAATCAGGATAACCGTGGTCCAAGACCAAATGGCGCGCCTGGTGGTGATCGTGGTCCCCGTCCGGCAGGTGGTCAGGATAACCGTGGTCCACGACCTGCGGGAAGTCAGGATAATCGTGGCCCCCGGCCAGCCGCTACTCCGGGTGGCGCACGTCCGGTTCAGCTGACTCAGGTTGATATGCCGCTTCAAACAGATGAGCGACGTAAAGCTCCAGGACAGAATCGGAAGCCCGGAGGACCTGGCAAGGATACTGCTGCAGAAAAAGCGAAAAAGACAGCGGCAAGCAAGGGTAAGGGCCGTGAACAGCTGAACAAGCAGGCGTTGCTTTCGAGAGAAGAACGACAGTTTGATCCATTCCACAAGTCACGTAAAAAGGGTAAGGAACGTGAAGAGCCGGGTAAAACCGAGCTTACCACCCCCAAGGCGATCAAGCGGATCATCAAGATATCTGAAACCATCTCCATTGGTGAACTTGCCAAGCGGATGGGGATCAAGGCAACCGACCTGATCAAGGCTATGATGAAGATGGGGTCAATGGTTACCATCAACCATGTGCTTGATCATGATGCTGCGGTGCTGCTTGCCTCTGATTACGGGTATGAAGTGGAAAACGTGGCAGTGGACCTGGATGAGATCCTGGAGTTTACCCCGGATGCGCCGGAACTGCTGCAGGACCGTCCTCCGGTGGTTACCATTATGGGTCACGTTGACCATGGTAAAACCTCGCTGCTGGATGCCATCCGTGAGGCCAATGTCATTGCCGGTGAGGCAGGTGGTATTACCCAGCATATCGGTGCCTATGATGTGGAGCTGCATGGCCGCAAGATCACCTTCCTGGATACCCCGGGTCACGAAGCGTTTACTGCCATGCGTGCCCGTGGTGCCAAGGTAACTGATATTGTTATCCTGGTGGTGGCTGCTGACGACGGCGTCATGCCCCAGACCAGGGAAGCGATCAACCACTCCAAGGCAGCTGGCGTGCCGATTATTGTTGCCATCAACAAGATTGATAAGCCGGATGCACGTCCTGAAAAGGTCAAGCAGGAACTGACCGAACATGGCATTGTCTCCTCTGAATGGGGTGGCGATGTCACCATGGTTGAGGTTTCTGCCAAGAAGCGTTTGAACCTGGAAGAACTGCTTGAGATGATCCTGCTGCAGGCCGAGGTGCTG
>JAJTBI010000027.1 GCA_021286935.1 Geobacteraceae bacterium | reverse complement strand
TGGTGGGTCAAGCAGTTCGCCGAAACGGGTCATTTTCGGTTGCCGATTCACACCAACGCCCCGACAGGGGTCTGGTTTGCAAACCAGACCTAACCATGGCGCTATTATTTCACTCTGGTTAGCGGGAAGGGCTGTCCGTTCATCGATACCGTGGGGAACTGAGCCCTTTTGAATATTTTCTCCGCCAAGTTAGGCACCTCCTCACCGACGTAGTCGGCTATGTCGGTGGTCTTGACATAGCCGCTCTTGCCTTTGTCGGCTTTTCCTTTTAGCCCTTCAGTCAGCACCCAAGTAAACAGACCATGCCCTTTGTAGCCCTCCAGCGCCTCCTGTGTCGATGTTGCCGCAGATAGGATGGTAGAACCGACGGCGCGACTCAAGAGCTTCATTGCAGCATCCTCGCTCATTCCCCGCGTCAATATGGCAGACTGAATGGCATCCCCGCCTGCTGCCGCGTTGCAGGTATCGAGTACAATCAGTTTCTTGGTGGCCGAGATGTTGGAAATCAGTTCTTTGAGCATCGATTGCGTCAGGGCATCGCTCTTGAGCTTTTCGGTGCGAGTCAACCCTACGTTTGAGGTAATCAGGTAGTACTCGCCGTCATCCACCACGCCATGGCTGGCCACGTAGAGGACAAATAGGTCGTCTGGACGCAGGAGGTTCTTCATGGCCCTGAGTTCAGCGGTGATGCTGGCAGCAGTGGTGGTTTCTTTGGTGAGGAGCGTTTTGACCGAGACTGATCCGAACAAACCTCCAGTCGATTTTTTCAACGTTTCGGCGAATAACCTGGCATCTGCAACGGCGTAGTGCAGCTTCAGTTTTGGATTCCTATATTCGTTGATGCCGATTACCAGCGCGTGCAGTACTGGCTTGTGGGCAGTGGTAAATGTGCCCTGAACCAGGTGTTCGATCTCGTTGCCTTGCATGCTGTTATCAGCGTTGAAGGCCACTGCACGGATAGTGTTCATACCGGGAGCAAGCCTGATGGCATAGGATCGGACGACGGTTTTTACCCCCTTATTCACAGCCTTGAGCGAGCGACTGCCGTCCATCATAACTGCGGAATCATTGAGGAACAGGCGTACATCACCGATACCGCCTCCCTGATCCTGCAATTGTAGAGTTACGGTAAACGACTCTGTTGATGACGCTGCGGGAGTCTGTACGATGGCCACACGCGGCGGTAGTTTGACATCAGCCAAAGTGCGGTAGCCTTCCAGTGAAGCACCGGAAAGGGAGAGTTTCACTAGGTCGGGACGGAAGAAGGTTTCCCGGTAATTACCGATGCCGTAGACATCGTTACCAACACGCACGCTCAGGTATTTGTCACCTCCGGGCGAGGCGTTGTAGTAGCCTTCGGGGGTCACAACGATCCACTCGCCGTCCGTGAAGCGGAATAGCCGGGCAGTTTCACGGCCGCTGGCAAGATCCCAAAAGCGGGTGGAGCCGTCACGGGAGGAGGAGATCAGCCGCTTATCGCCGGACGTCAGAACGAAGGAGCTGATCATGTTGGTATGCCCAACCAAGAGGGCTTTCCGTTTTCCGGTCGCCACATTCCAAAATTCAATCCGGCCAATTTCGTCCCCGGTTATCAGGGTGCTGCCATCGTCGGAGAACTTCATCGCTTCCCACTGACTTTCCCCGTTCCCGCCAAAGGATTGCACGATTTGGCCGGTGGCCAGCTCACACAGTTCCAGCGGCTGGTCATTGACGAAGCGGTTGTTGATAATACCCGAGCGGTTGCGAGCGAACAGCACTTTAGTATTGTCCGGTGTCAGTTGAAAAAAAGCGGCATAAATGGCCTTGTTATGGCGCGCTACTTCCCGGTTTTCAGCCAAGTCGTAGATATGGATGAAATTGCCTTGCCCGGCATCGGTTTCCCAGCATAGCGACACGAGATAGCGGCGGTCTTTGGTCAGTTCGGTGTAGGCAATTCCTCTGGTCCGACTGATGGTCAGATCCAGGCGTACTGTGCCGGAGGGAAAATCGATCATCTTTATATGGTCGTTGACCGCGTACATGATCGCCGAGCCGTCGCTAATGAAGCGCATGCTGGAGATATCTTTGGATTCCGCTGTATGCGACATAATTTCGCGGCCGGTGGTAAACTCGCGCACCGTCAGCACGGTGCCGATGCGTTCGAGCAGATACTTGCCGTCGGGTGAAAATATGTAGGAATCGCCTTCCAACTTCTTTGCCACCTGGCCGGCTGCCAAATCACACAATACGACCTTCTTGTCTTCGCCGATCAGAAATAGGTATTTACCGTCTTTTGTCACGGCTCCGGCATCGATATATCCCTTGAACTGCCGGGTGATAGTGCCGCTGGCAAGATCGAGGATGGCAGGAGGAACCGGCGTGTTGGTAACAGACTGGTGAATGACCGCAAAATTATAGCCAGGCACTTCCCAGGCGCTGTCGAAGGCCGAAATAGGTCGTCTTCCAAGGGAGTTTACAACCTTGCCGCTAGCAAGATCCCATACCGCCGGGGTGTACATCCCCAGTGAGACCGCCTGTCTGCCGTCCGGCGCGAAAACTGCCTTGAACGTCAGCGAGGTGGTCAATCTGCGGATCATAGTCCCTTTTACTATATCCCACAGTTCAAGCCCGTTCGTGTATGCTACCAGTGCTCGCGAGCCATCGGGGGACAGAAAAAAACGGGGATTGTCACCTACAATCTGCCAGGACGATAGTTTGGCCTGGGTCCGGATATCAAATGTATCGGCCGTGCAAATCTTCGTCTTATAGTTGCATGAGCTGAACAGGCCGATGCGACCGTCAGGGGTGAAGGTGTGATACTGGTAGTAACCATCGCTGAGGCTCCCTACGATGCGGCCGGTGGAAAGGTCCATGACGACCTGTTTGAAGGACTCGTCTGGCGTGACAATCATGGTTACATCAGGGCTTTCCGGATAGGAGAAAATGTTATCGACCTTACGCACCACCCGGCCGCTAGCGATTTCCCATATCTTCATGTGGCTGTCGAGCCCCAGACAGGTGAAAAAACGGTTGTCTGGGGATAAAACCAACGATCGGATTTTGGTGTCGCCGACGTTGATGCTGTTTAGTTCGCGGCCTGTTGTCACGTCCCACAGTTTGACGATCCCCTGCTTGTCGCCTGAAAGCAACAAAGTACCGTCGGTCGACATGCTAATGGTGCTCACCTCGCCCTGATGCCCGGTGAAGGTGCGGATCTCATTGGCGGTGGAGGCATCCCAGAGCTTGACGGTACGGTCTTCGCTGGAGGTAACAATGTACCTGCCATCGGCGGAGTACATGACACTCGTTACCGACTTCTGATGCCCCTGCTGCACAAAAATGTCTGGAGCGCTCTGGAACTGTGAGGCCAATGCGGCTATTGGCAATAGACAGGAGAGAATGAGAACAAACGGGAAAAGGTATCTACGCATGCCCGTCTCCTTGGGAAGGAATGTACATATCCGCCGTTACATTCAGACGGTACCCGGATGAGTGATCATTAATATCACAAGGCTCTGGCTAAATGTTAGCACTCTTTGGGTAACACGGTTTAAGTCATGACCAAACAGCAAGATAACCATATGGACTGCTCATATTAATTAAGCTGTAATCCAGCAAAACAATTTCGATATAATGAACTTGAAGATCCCGGATATCAGATTTACGCACCATGATTACCATAGTATGTAAATGGCCGGAGTCTCACCCTACCCTCTTTTGATCCCTGCGGCATTGATCCTGTATCCCGGCTTCCTGAATTTCTTCCGTAAGCCGATACTGGGGCGAGGAAGAACCACATGCTGTGGGGCGTATTGTTACGGACACCCCACCAATGCTTTACCAACCGATTGAGGTAAGACAGGGCTTAACCACGTATTGAACCGTTTTGGTCATGTGAATCCCCTTATGGATACCTTCCGGGTTTTATCCTCTCATTGTTTATCACGTCTCCACGGGTGAAGTTTTTTTGAAATATATTATCGGTAGGTTTATCGGCAATATCAGGCAGCTATTTAGATGCATCGTTGACTTTTGTTCAATGGTAATATATATTTGTTATCAATATTAACCGGCAAAAATATCGGCAATTTGAATTGCAATAAGGAATATTGCCATGCCCGATGTAGTAAGCAAAATGACACCGTTGTTACCAGAGCGAGCCGATGAGCTCCAGGACTTAGCCCTGAATGTAATCCAGCGTTCAGCATCGCTCGGCACCCGGCTGCACCCCATCACCCTGTCCTCCCTTCAAGAGCTGCTCAGGATCATCAACAGCTACTATTCCAATCTCATCGAAGGGCATAATACCCATCCGCACGACATTGTCCGGGCCATGCAACAGCAGTATGATTCAGAACCGGCCAAGCGCAACCTGCAACTGGAAAGCGTGGCCCACATTACGGTACAACAGCAGATGGAATCATGGTTGGGGGAAGAAGTACCCCCTAATATTGCCGGACAGGAGTTCCTCTGTGCCCTGCACCGGGAGTTTTATCGACTGCTGCCTGATGAGTTCCAGGTCATGACCAATCCGGACACCGGCCGGGAAAGTAGGGTCATACCAGGGGCACTCCGGACGGAACCGGTCATGGTAGGGCATCACGAACCACCGGCGTACAACAGCCTTCCGTCCTTCATGGCCAGGTTCGCTGAAGCCTATGCCCCTGAAAAACACCACGGTGCGGCCAAACTGGTGGCAGCGGCAGCAGCCCATCACCGACTGATGTGGATTCACCCCTTCCTTGACGGCAACGGCAGGGTGACCCGCCTGTTCACTGAAGCCTGTTTGCATCGGATTCCTGTATATGGTTTTGGTCTCTGGTCAGTCAACCGGGGGCTTGCCCGCCGGAATGCCGACTACAAGTCGGCTCTCACCTGGGCCGATGCGCCACGAAGGAATGATCTGGATGGCAGGGGGAATATGTCCAACGAAGGCTTGGTTAAATTCTGCAGGTTCTTTCTTGAGGTTTGTCAGGATCAGGTGGACTACATGGGGGCACTGTTACAACTTGACGGGCTGGTGGATCGCGTAAAAAGCTACGTGCAGCTGCGCGGCACCGCCATAATCCCAAATCCGCCAGGCAGCAGCAACCTGCGGCCTGAGACGACCCGGATGCTCCAAGAGGTCCTGCTGCGGGGAGAAGCACCGCGGGGTTCCGTCATCGAAGCATCAGGCCTGAAAGAGCGGACCGGCAGGAACCTGCTCGGCCAACTAATCTCCGAGGGGTTGCTGGTTTCCGATTCCCCGAGGGGAAACGTCAGGATTGGGTTTCCAATCCATGCAGCTGGCTGGTTCTTCCCGGAGCTGTATCCGGTACTGCCGAGATAACAGTCCAAACCGCTTATACACATAATCGACACAACCAGAATACACCCTATAGCCGGCCCGCAAGTTCCGAAAACGCCTGGGACTTCACTTTCAGTTCAACCGGCTTGTCGTTATCCCCAAACCCGATCGTAATCAGGCCACCCACCATCTGGTGCTCCATTTCCGCGAACAGGATAGCCTTCGGATCTATGTAGAGATTGCCTGACTGCAGAAAGCCCCGATCAACAAGTTTTGTAATCAGGGATTCCTGCTCGTCTTTAGAGACCTTTTTGAACATCTGCTTCCTGATGGCACCAGTATTAAACCAAACGTCGATCATGCGGCTGTTGTCAGTAACCAGCGGATTGTCTTCCGGTGTGGTCATCTGAACGGCAACCACCCTGTCAATGTTGATAAACCGTTCCATACACCCTCCCGATACCATTAATAATAGCAAACTCTAGATAAGAACTGTCCGTTCATCTCCCCTACCCTACCCCACCCTTCCGAGGAATACCCTTCCCTTTTAGAGAACCGGTCTATCGGGCGTACCCGCTGTATCTCAACACTGTCAGTTCTGCCATTGGTGTATATCTCTGCTGCCAAGTACGCGAGCTCATCTTTTTCCTGTGGTTCAGGAATGCTGATCCACCAGCACTTATACCATATAACTGTAGTCTAGATTTCCCCATTGTTGGTTTTAGCCGCACCGCCCTTCGCGGCCAAACACCCAAAAAGATGACGATCATAATGATGCTGATACCACTATGTCAGTAAGCTTGGCTTTTAATGCTTTAAGCTGTTGGACTAATTGACCAATGGTACCCTTTAGTTTTGAAGCACTGTGGGTGCATAAGAAACTTACTTATAATCACTTATCACACTTTCACTTAACAATAGTCAAAACTATATCACGAATAAATCATTGACATACAGCACCTTACAGGTATATTTTCACGCAAAATAATAAGAGGTGTCTATTATGATCATAGCAATGGTCAACGCAAAAGGCGGAGTTGGCAAGACAACCTGCACCTGCAATCTAGCTCACGCACTTGCCTTAAAGGGTAAGCGTGTGCTTGTTATCGACAATGATCCGCAGGCCAATGCCACCAGCTTACTATTGGGCGATCAGACGCCAGGGCACACTCTTTTCAATCTGCTTGAATCAAGCATGGTCGGTAGCGAGCCAGATTTGTTTACTGAGGGGCAGGCTCCGGCGGAGGGGCCGTCTGTCCCAATTGAATCATGTATCTACCCTACCCTGCTTGGTCTTGATGTAATCCCTAACAGCACTGACAGCGCCACGCTGGAATTCGATCTATACCAGAATGCTGCGAACTACGGTTTGCTGCGTCGGATCACCAGAACCTACGCCCAGGCAAACTACGATTTCTGCCTGATAGATTGTCCACCAACTCTTGGTGTCTGGGTCGTAATGGCAATGGTTGCAGGCGATGCGGTGATTGTTCCAGTCGAAGCAGGCAGCCGAATGGCACTTGATGGACTAGCTTCTGTTTATACCGCTGTCGAGAAAGCGTCCAAAAAAGCGAATACAGAGCTGACATTCCTTCGGGCACTCATCAATAAGGTCGATCTTCGCACCAGTGCCTCAAAGCTTATCGTAGAGACAATGCGTAAGCGCTTTCCGGGCAAAACGTTTGAAACGACCATACCGGTGAATACCAGCATTCAACAAGCTGAAATCTATCGAACGACTGTACTCAAGCATGACCCCCAATGCAATGGATCAAAGCGTTTTCGAGCATTGGCTGACGAGCTTATCACTCTTACTGACATGGAACACAAGTTAAAGGGCGAGGTAAACCATGGCAGCTAAACGTAAACTGCCCGACATAGATGCATTCGGCGCTATGCTGGACCGGGCGTTTCCAGCTGGCCCCTTGTCTGATGTTGCCGCGAAACCTGTGCCTGAACCTGCTACACCGACTGTTGCCCCAACTCCAACACCACCCATCACTACTGTCGCAGAGCCTCCAAAAGAACAAAACCATAAAAGCCATGTGAAGGAAGAAACGACTGCCAGTCACCCGGCCAATCAACAGGCCAACAAGCCGGTTAATTACCCGGCTAGCAATCAGGGCAAGGAACCGACTAAGCAACAGACCAATAAACCGGATAATGAGCCGGTCAAGCATCAGGGCAATAAACAGACTAATAAGCCAACTAAATATCAGGCGAATGAGTCGGTTAATACGCCGGTTAGTCAACCGGTTGATAATCCGGCTATATCCGGCCATGCGGCCAACCAGCCGGCTAGCTATCCGGTTAATTATCAGGCCAACAATGTGACTAACAAGCCGGTTCACGAATCGGATAACGAGCCGGTCATTTACCCGGTTAGTGGTTCGGCTATAGAAGCGGTTAACCACCAGATCAACAAACCGGTTAATTATCCGGTTAACGCAACAGATCCTGAATTATGGTATCCATTCACCGAGAAGCAAGGGAAGATCCTGCTCTATCTAATACAGGCGGGCGGGATCACCAAGCGCGAGCACATCTCAAACGATACTGGCGTTAACATCGCTACAGTCAAGCATACACTGAGGGTTCTGGCCCATGAAGGCTATATAAACAATATTCAGCTCTACACCAATCATTCATTCAGGGGCTTTTCATACGGAGTGAACAGGACAATGTGTGCTGAGTTTGCAGAGCGGCTTACAGGGCAACCCCTGGATTATCCGGATAACCAGCCGATTAATCATCCGACCAAACATCCGATTAGAAAACCGGTTAATTATCCGGTTCGTAAGCCGGCGCATTATCCGACCAATGAGCCGGGTAGTTCGCCTGATGCCTCCTTTAGTAGTAGTAAGAAAGAACTTAACCTAACTACTACTGAAAACCATGACAAAGCAGATTTACTCAGAGACTCAGAGCTGGCCTATTGGAAAGATAAGGGCATCAGCAACCGGAAGATCAATGACTGGGCAGAAGAATTTCAAATGTCAGTAGACCAGGTGATCCAGTCACTCAAATACTGCCGGTATGAAATGGTGGTGCTGAACCAGGAAGAAGAAAAGCAGATAGCAAAGCCCGATAATTGGTTTTACAAGATCATGCAACGATCAGGCGTCTATCCCAAACCTGCCAACTACAAGAGTCTGACTGAAATCCGGGCTGAACAGATGGAACAGGCAGCACGGGAGATGGCAGAAGCCCGAGAACGTCAGATAGCAGCCGAACAGGAGTTAGCCTTTCAGAAGATCTTGGAAAACCCTGCTGGTGAGGAATACCAGGCATTACTCCAACAGGTATCGGAGTTTGCACGCGAGATGGGCGGTAAGGCGCTGGAAACGGCAATGAGGGAAGCATTCAAAGGCAATTAAGTACGAAAGGAGTATTTCTATGACCAAAGCAGATCTGGTAGCAAAAATTGCAGAAGGTGCTGCTATTACCAAAGTACAAGCAGAAAAAGTATTGGCATCGTTCACGGGTACTATCGAAGCAGCACTGAAAACTGGTGACAAAGTAAGTCTTGTTGGCTTTGGAACCTTTTCTGCTGTAACCCGGACCGCCCGGATCGGTCGAAATCCTGCTACTGGTAAAGAGATCAAGATTGCTGCAAAGACCAATGGCAAGTTTACGCCGGGCAAAGCCCTTAAAGACATAGGTGCAAAAAGCAAAGCAAAGCCAGCGGCAAAGCCTGCAACTAAAAAAGTAGATCCGAAAGCAGCTTCAAAAACCAAGAAGTAAAACAACATCATTGTTTCGATGACTGTGGGCTACTGAAGTTTACAGTAGCCCGCATACTTACGCCTAAAAAGAAGTCGCATGAATCCAGAACTACTCAACCATAAAGAAATCTCCTCTATCATTGACAACGCGCCGATAACGGTAAGCGTAGCATGTATCTCTGTCCCCAGTGAGCTGATGCCGATGCTGGTCTGGATCTGCCGGAAATTTGACCCGCCATGAGGCGTCTCCTTCTGGCGTGATTGACTCCCTGTCCGAGTTTGACCGGCAGGCTGGTTATCACTTCGCATGGTACTTTTACAAGTTACATGGCAACAGGGTGACTTCATCAGCTGGTAGTGTTGTGGTGAGGGCAATCAGGAGTGGCTTGATGAACCCACTGCCAGTTTGAGATAAAGCAATTTTACTGAGATGGGATGAAACGCAATACGGATTTTAATCTCGGAGGGAGTGAAGCATATGAACAGATCTAGTCTCATTGAAACTCTCGCAACCCAGGCAGATATTTCGGTAAAGCGAGCTGAACAAATTGTTAACGAAATCTTTACTGCCATGCAGCAGTCACTACTCAACGATGAGCGAATAGAAGTCCGTGGATTCGGCAGTTTTGAAATAAGGGAATATGATGGCTACAAAGGCCGTAATCCTAAAACAGGTGAAATCATCGAGGTCAAGCCCAAGAAACTGCCATTTTTTAAGGTTGGTAAAGAGTTACGGGAAAGGGTCCTTGGCTCCCATGCATAGACTGATTACACTACTCTGCCTGCTTGCCCTGGCACTGCCGGCATATGCCCAGACTTCATGTCAGGAGCCGTTCGCTGATGGCAAGGTGCCTGTCATCACCAATCCCAAGATGTCATCAAAATATCGTGAACTCTGCAACCAGGCTTACGCAGTGGGTCACTCCGGTATTACCCGAACTCCACTCTGGTCAGCAGAACACCTGACCCGGGAACGTCTATTTGAAGGTAAGGGGCTGAAGCGCTCCAATAACTTCAGGTCTGATACCCGTCTTCCATCATCAGAACGTGCTGAGCTGTCTGACTATGCCCGTTCCGGTTATGACCGAGGGCACATGGCACCATCAGCTGACTTCGGTGATCCTGAAAGCCAGGACGAATCATTTCTGCTCTCCAACATGATCCCCCAGGAACCTGAAAATAACCGTGGCATCCATGAAGGCATTGAGTCAGCTGTCCGTAAGGAAGTTAAAAAACGTGGTGAGCTGTACGTCATTACCGGCCCTCTGTTTCAGGGGGGACAACTCCAGGCCTTGAAAAATAGGGTTATTATCCCCTCCGGGGTCTACAAATGTCTCTATGATCCGACCAGAAAAGAGGCTGGCTGCTATCTTGAGCAGAACGCACCAGGGGCTGACTACAGCACTGTATCTGTGGCAGAAATTGAAAAATTGGCAGGGATCAACCTGTTTCCAGCGCTGACACAGGACGTAAAGAACAGAGTCATTCGACTTCCCATAGCTAAGGCCAGAAGCAGGAAGGGGAACCGATGAAGCCATATGCCAATGAATCAGACGTACTCCAGATCGACGGACTCACCATAGAGAACCGGACTGACCGGATCTCCCTCCATGGCGAGATTGACATCACCCGGGACAGGCAGGGACTTAAGGCGGCACAGGAGCTGATGATCCTCATCGATGCCACCATCAAGGTGTTGGAGTCAGAAGATCACAAAGGGAGGTTACCTGAAGCCATCATCCTGGATAACACAGTCACTGTCGAAAATCCGTTTGCATGAGCCACCAAATCAGGCAAACCGCCATTATCGGAGCCGGTGCCCTGGGGGCAACCTACGCCAGTCTGCTTCATTCTGCCGTTTCTGGTTCAGTCTGTTTCATAGCAGCAGGTGAACGATACGACCATCTGTTGCAGCACGGCGTCACCGTCAATGGCACCACCTTCAACATCCCGGTCAGATTGCCCAAAGAGGCCACTCCTGTTGATCTTCTGATCGTGGCAGTCAAGCATCACCATCTTGACCAGGCTATTCGTGACATGCAACAGGCCATTGGTCCGGACACCATCATCCTTTCTGTCATGAACGGCATCGACAGTGAAGATCGGATCGGCGCTGTATATGGCATGGACAGGGCCCTTTACGGCTTGACCCTTGGCATAGATGCGGTCAGGAATGATACCTCAGTTACCTACACCAGCCTGGGTAAGGTACTGTTTGGGGAACGTGAAAACCAGACCATCTCGAACAGGGCCACACGGGTCAGTAACCTTTTTACCAAGGCAGGCATCACCCATACCATCCCAGAGGATATGCTGCGCGCGCTCTGGTACAAATTTATGATTAACGTCGGTGTTAATCAGGTCTCAGCAGTCATGGGGTTAACCTATGGTGGAATCAGAAACTCTGGTGAGGCAAAAAAGTTGATGGACAGCGCAATGCTGGAAGTCATAAGCCTTGCTCAGACACTGCAGATCAATTTGTCAGAAGAGGACATTGGCCAATGGTACACGGTCCTGGCAAGCCTGGGAGTGGACAGCAAAACCTCCATGCTGCAGGATGTGGAGGCTGGTCGCACCACTGAGGTTGAGATGCTGGCCGGTACCATCATCAAGCTGGGTAAAGAACAGGGTGTCCCCACGCCAGTCAACCAGCAGCTCTATGATCATTTGAAACGGATTTCGCTTGAGAACGTTTTCTTTGGGTGAGTATGAAAAAGAAAAAAGAACCCCAAACATTTAATCAGCTTGAGGCAGAGATAGCCATTACCTCCCTGCATGCCACCGGCGACTACTTGGTACTGCGCAAGGTCAACCTGGATCAGGACTCCCGTTTCAGCAGGAAGAGCCTGAGTACCCGTCGTATCGGCCTCTGTCTTGACACCGAGACCACCGGACTCAATCAGACTGAGGATAAAATCATTGAGCTGGGGATTGTGGCCTTTGAGTATGAGCCAACTACCGGAGAGATAACCAGGATCACTGGTCGCTACAATGGCTTCGAGGATCCCGGCCACCCGTTGGCCAAAGAGATCATCGAGATTACCGGCATCACAGACGAGATGATCAAAGGCCAGCAGCTTGATGATAGCACCATAAACCAACTTGCAGAACAGGCTTGCCTTGTCATTGCCCACAATGCCGCATTTGATCGCCCGTTTGTGGAACAGCGCTTCCCCCGCTTTAAAACCATCCCTTGGGCCTGTACTGTTACGCAGATTGACTGGCAGGCTGAACGTCTTCAGGCCCGTTCCCTCGAATACCTGCTGTTCAAGTTTGGCTGGTGTATCAATGCCCATCGGGCACTTGATGACGCAGAAGGGGTGCTGGGGTTGCTGCTGGAGCAACTTCCGATAAGTGGGAACCCTGTCTTTAAGGTACTGCTTGAAAACAGCGCCGAGTCGATCACAAAGCTCTATGCAGTCAACTCACCGTTTGACAGAAAGGACCTGCTGAAACAGCGGGGCTACCGCTGGAGTGATGGTTCCAATGGTACTCCCAAAAGCTGGTGGATCAGCATTCCCGAATCAAGAGAGCAGGAAGAGTTCAGTTATCTGGCAACCGAGATTTACCCCGGTGGTCGTACTGATAGTGTCGAGATCAGGCGGGTAAGTCCCTTAGACCGGTTTTCATGCAGGGAAGGATAGACTATTAACCGCTGAAAAGTCAGTGGTGGGTCATAGTACAGTTAACCTTATGTTAAAATATGCTGCGAAAATGACATATTCTGGCATGGTAGTGTGTTATGCTCGCCGCCGCTGAAATAGTAGATCATAGTTACCTGGAGATACCATGAACCAGCAGGCCCTCTCTTCCTTCATCTGGTCGGTTGCCGACCTCCTGCGTGGAGACTACAAACAATCCGAATACGGCAAGGTTGTATTACCGTTCACCATCCTCCGCCGTCTTGACTGCGTACTGGAAGAAACCAAAGAAAAGATCCTTACTGAGTATGCTGCCAAGCAGAAGGCCGGGATCAACCCTGAGCCTTTCCTTCTCCGCATAGCAGGCCTGAGCTTCTACAATACTTCCCCGCTTGACATGAAAAAGCTGATGGGTGACCAGGATCACATCAAGGAAAACCTGTACAGCTACATCCAGGGGTTTTCACCTGCTGTCAGGGACATCTTTGAGCGTTTCGACTTCTATACCCAGGTCGAACGGTTGGCCAAGAACAACTTGCTCTACAAGGTGACCGAGAAATTCACCGTCATCGACCTGCATCCTGATGTAGTAAACCCCTATCAGATGGGTCTTGTCTTTGAAGAGCTGATCAGGAAGTTTGCCGAGATCTCCAATGAAACAGCAGGAGAGCACTTTACTCCCCGTGAAGTCATCCGTCTGATGGTCAACTTGCTGTTTATTGAAGATGATGAGGCTTTGACCAAGCCGGGAATTGTGCGGACTATCTATGACCCCACAGCCGGTACCGGTGGTATGCTCTCTGTTGCAGGGGAACATCTGGAGGAATTAAATCCAAAGGCCCGCCTGACGATGTTTGGGCAGGAGCTGAATGACGAATCCTATGCCATCTGCAAGGCAGACATGCTGATCAAAGGGCAAGATGTTGCCAACATCATTGCCGGCAACACCCTTTCCGATGATGGTCACCCTCACCGGAAGTTCGACTACATGCTTTCCAATCCGCCGTTCGGGGTTGAGTGGAAGAAGGTTGAAAAGGAAGTCCGTAAGGAACATGAACAGCAGGGCTTTAACGGACGGTTCGGCCCTGGCTTGCCTCGGGTATCTGATGGCTCCATGCTGTTCCTGCTGCACCTGGTTTCCAAGATGCGGCCAGCAGGGGAGGGCGGTAGTCGCTTTGGTATTGTTCTGAATGGATCACCGCTCTTTACAGGTGGTGCCGGCTCTGGGGAGAGCGAAATCCGGCGCCACCTGTTGGAGAATGACCTGGTGGAGGCGATTATCGGTCTGCCGACCGACATGTTCTACAACACCGGCATCTCTACCTACGTCTGGATCATCACCAACCGTAAACCGGAACACCGTAAGGGCAAGGTGCAGTTGATCGATGCCTCCGGTTTATGGCAGAAGATGCGTAAGAGCCTTGGCAGCAAGCGCAAAGAGCTGTCGGACGAGCATATTGCAACCATTACCAAGCTGTTTGGTGACTTTACTGAGTCTCACCAGGACGGTAAGCCTATCAGCAGGATCTTCAAGAACCAGGAGTTCGGCTATCGCACCATTACTGTCGAGCGGCCCTTGAAGGATGAACAGGGTAACATTGTCCTGGGTACCAAGGGGAAGCAGAAGGGCAAGCCCCAGCCGGACAGCAGTCTGCGTGATACAGAGAACGTGCCGTTGTCTGAGGATGTGGAGGTCTATTTCAAGCGAGAGGTTCTGCCACATGCACCGGATGCCTGGATTGATCATGAAAAAACCAAGGTAGGGTATGAGATCCCCTTTAACCGCCATTTTTATGTGTTCCAGCCCCCTCGTGAACTGACTGCTATTGATGCTGATCTGAAGCTGTGTACTGATCGGATCGTGGAGATGATCAAGGGGCTTTCGGCATGATGCGAGCAAGGTCTGTATACAAAAATAGCTTGCATCAGGGGTCAAATATGGTAGAAGATGAAATTAATAAAACCTCCCAAGCCTATCCGGCAGTAAGCTGCCGTGACGCTCAAACCGGGGGGTTACTTTTTTTCTGGGGTAGGGGACAATCATGAAGATCTCCTTTACCAAACCAGCCACTACCCACTCAGAACAGGTAACACTGCTTCAGCAGCGCGGAATGATTGTTGATGATATTTCTGAAGCGGCCTTCTATCTCCAGCATATCAACTATTACCGCCTTGGTGCTTACTGGCTTCCTTTTGAGTTGGATCACGCCACACACCAGATAAAGCCTGGTACCCGTTTTTCTGATGTTCTCAACCTGTATATATTTGATCGTGAATTCCGCCTGCTGGTCCTTGACGCAATTGAGCGCATTGAAGTTTCAGCACGCAGCCAATGGGCATACTATATGGCGCATAACCATGGGCCTCATTCTCACTTGGATTCATCTTTAGCCTACAAACTGGAGCATTGGAAAAAGAACCTCAGCAAACTCATAGAAGAGGTTAAGAGATCAGAAGAAACATTCATCCAACACATGACTGCAACCTATAGCGAAGTGCTTCCGCCGGTTTGGGCTGCTTGTGAGGTGATGTCGCTTGGCCTTCTTTCTCGCTGGTACAACGCCCTTAAGCCGATGAAAACCCGTAGCGCCATAGCAGCAGTTTACGGGATAGACCAAAGGTCACTGCAGTCATGGTTACATCACCTTTCTTTTGTGCGAAATCTCTGCGCCCATCACTCACGCCTCTGGAACCGGAAGTTTTCGATAATCCCCGATGCACCCAAAAACAAGCCTGCGCCACTTGCGCAAGAGTTCATCTCCAGTCGAAAAATATACAATACCTGCCTGATTCTCCTGCACTGTCTTGATCAGATTGCTCCTGGGCACCATTGGAGAGGTCGGTTTAAGGCACTGGTAACCAACCATAACATCAACACGAGGATGATGGACTTCCCGCAAGACTGGCAACAGCGCCCTGCTTGGAAGGAGGTACAACCATGAGCTTCCCGCATTACGAGAAATACAAGGATAGCGGTGTTGAGTGGTTGGGTGAGGTGCCGCAAGAATGGGAGGTAAAACCTGTAAAAACAGTTTGCACCTACAATGATGAAGTTTTGGACGACTCAACACCAGCTGATTATGATATCGACTATGTTGAGATTTCTGGTGTTAGTGCTGATCGCGGGATTATGGAAGTGACAACGGTCCCTTTCTGTGCTGCCCCATCAAGAGCAAGGCGGCGTGTAAAGGATGGCGACGTTATTGTTTCAACGGTGAGAACTTACTTGCGAGCGATTGCTCCTGTCGTCAAGCCAGCAGACAACATGATTGTCTCAACGGGGTTTGCTGTTGTGCGCCCGCGTTCAGTTCATCCTGCTTTCCTGGGCCATCTGCTTCGTTCTGAATTTATGATCTCTAGTGTAATTTCCCGTTCAGTTGGCGTCAGCTATCCTGCAATCAATGCAAGTGACTTAGTCCTTTTGAAAGTTCCCCTCCCTCCCCTCCCCGAGCAACAAACCATCGCCGCCTTCCTCGACCGCGAAACTGGCAAGATTGACGCCCTGGTAGCCGAACAGGAACGCCTGATCGAGCTGTTGAAGGAAAAGCGCCAGGCGGTGATCTCCCATGCGGTGACCAAGGGGCTGAACCCAGATGCGCCGATGAAGGATTCGGGGATTGAGTGGCTGGGTGAGGTGCCGGAGGGGTGGGAGGTAAAACGGCTGAAAGCCCTTGCCAACAGCATTAAGGCTGGCCCTTTCGGTTCTGCATTGACAAAGGACATGTATGTTAGCGAAGGGTACCGTGTCTACGGTCAAGAACAGGTTATACCAGGGGACTTCACGGTTGGAGACTACTTTATCAATCATGAAAAATTTACTGATCTCCAACAATATCAGGTTGCTCCCGGCGATATTTTAATAAGTTGCGTTGGCACTTTTGGCAAGATTGCCATTGTGCCAAATGATATTGAACCTGGCATCATTAATCCACGGCTATTGCGTGTGCGGTGTGCTGAATCTGTGTTTGCGGAATACTTCACAACTCTCTTGCGGAGCGATGTAGTTTTTGAACAGTTTTCTTTTCTAAGTCGTGGCGGGACGATGGATATTATCAATATAGGAATTCTAAGTGAAATTTTCTTAGTGCTTCCACCACTTGAAGAGCAAACCGCCATCACCACCTTCCTCGACTGCGAAACCGCCAGAATAGACACCCTTACGGGCGAAGCCTATAAGGCTATAGGCCTGCTTAAAGAGCGCCGCAGTGCCTTGATCTCGGCGGCGGTGACCGGGAAGATTGATGTGAGAGGTAACGCATGAGTGATACCAGTCCCTGCTATGCCCGCCCACTCGATTGCGTTGTTGATGGCATACCTTTCAAAAACGACCTGTTGGAGCGTAAGGCGATTGCTGAACGCCTTACGGGCTATATAGATAGACTGAGTGTCGGCTGTGTCATGGGGATTGACGCGCCTTGGGGTGAGGGCAAAACCTATTTTGGTCGTAACTGGGAGGCACTGCTTTCAGAGCAGGGATACAAGACTATCTATCTCGATGCTTTTGAACAAGATTTTTCAGATGATCCGTTCCTCGTTATTTCCGCTGAAATTCTCGCTGCTACTAAAGTTGAGGAGGAGGAAGACGAAAGCTGGACTCAGTTGAAAAATGCAGTAGTAAACACAGGAAAGGCAGTTCTTCCGACCGCTACCAAGCTTTTGGTTAACGGTGTAGGTAAGTGGATTTTAGGGACAAGCGACCTTGCAGAGCTTAAAGACAAGTTTTCAGACATTTTTGAAGACAAGCTTGGAGATGCTGCAGAGCAGTATGTTCAGAAAAGACTCCAGGAATATGATCAAGAAAAAGAGACGGCACTCCACTTCCGTCAAGCACTCACTGAGTTTACATCAACACAGGAAAAACCTGTTGTATTCTTTATTGATGAACTTGACCGTTGTAGACCAACATTTGCTGTCCAGATTATAGAGAGGATCAAGCATTTCTTCGACACCCCAAACCTCGTCTTCGTTCTGATGATCAATCGTGAACAGCTCGAGGAATCAATAAAAGGTATCTATGGAGCAGGGATAGATGCACATGCCTATTTAGGTAAATTTGTTCATTTTTTCCTGAAACTCCCCAAACGCACTAAAACTGAGTATGGTCGGCAAAATTATAATGTGAGTTATAGCCATTATTTGGCCCAGCACTATAAGCTGGCTAACAATCAAAGTATGCAGGACTTTGCTGAGTGTTTGGGGGAGTGTGCATCATATTTAAACCTCTCTCTACGCGATCTGGAAAAGGCCTACATTCATTTTGTCATTGCCCAGCCCTTAAATAATCTAGCAGTGTTTTCAGCATATGTAATTTGCCTAAAGATTGCCAAACCAGATCTTTACGAGAAAATTGTTAAGAACGATATCGAAGGACATTCCCTGGCACTTGAAATGGTATCCTGCTGGCTCGAAATAAATCCTGAATCATGGCTGTTACATAAATTGGAAATAATGCATAAATGCAAGTTGGTTGGACTGGATGAACTGGATGCGGAAGAAAAACAAGAGTTGTTTTATATTTCGAGCAGCTGCACCTTACGCACTGATAACATATTTAAGTTCATAGCCAAAAAAATTGATGTTGTTATTACAGACTAATCTCTTCAGCTGGTGATCAATGGGAATAAATATCCATAAAGAAATCAACCTTGAATCCGAGATCTGCAGCCATCTGGCCGCCAACGGCTGGCTCTATGCCGAAGGCGACGCTGCAGGATATGACCGTACCCGCGCTCTGTTTCCTACAGACCTGATCGCCTGGATACAGGCCAGCAACCCTGACGCATGGCAAACCCTCTCCAAAAATCAAGGTGCAGCAACAGAAGCAACTGTCCTTGACCGTATCCGCAAGCAGATTGACGATCGCGGTACCCTCGACGTGATCCGTCACGGGGTAGACTTGCTGGGCCTGCGTCGTAAGCTGGATCTGGCCCAGTTCAAGCCGGCTCTTGCTATGAACCCCGATCTGCAGACCAAGTATGCCGCCAATCGGCTGAGAGTGGTACGCCAAGTGCGTTACTCCCTGTCGAACGAAAACAGCATTGACCTGGTACTGTTTCTGAATGGAATCCCGGTTGCGACCATTGAACTCAAGAGCGACTTTACCCAGTCCGTACAGGACGCTGTGGATCAGTACCGCTTTGACCGAAATCCCAGAACCAAAGGCCAGGGTACGGTTGAAACCCTGCTGGACTTCCCCCGTGGTGCCTTGGTTCACTTTGCGGTCAGTAACTCCGAAGCCATGATGACCACCAGGCTGCAAGGGGCTACCACAACCTTCCTGCCGTTCAATCAGGGTGATCATGGTGGTGCTGGCAACCCGGTCAACAAGAATGGACATCAGACCTCCTATCTTTGGGAAAACGTCTGGCAGCGTGATAGCTGGCTGGAAATCATCGGCCGTTACCTGGTCACCAAGCGGGACACTAAGAAACAGATTACCTCCATCATATTTCCCCGCTACCACCAGCTTGACGCCACTCGAAAACTGCTTAGTAAAGTCCTTGAGGAAGGGCCGGGCTACAAATACCTGATCCAGCACTCGGCTGGCTCCGGCAAGACCAACTCCATTGCCTGGACAGCTCACTTTCTGGCTGATCTGCATGACCAGCAGAACAAAAAACTTTTCGATAGCGTCCTGGTGGTCTCAGACCGCAATGTTCTGGATGCACAACTGCAGGAAGCCATCTTTGACTTCGAGCGCACCAAGGGGGTCGTAGCAACCATCACCGGTGAAGGCAACTCCAAGAGTGGTGAGCTGGCCGAAGCCCTGTCCGGTGGCAAGAAGATCGTCGTCTGCACTATCCAGACCTTTCCCTTTGCCCTCAAGGCTGTTCAGGAGCTGGCTGCAACCCAGGGCAAAACCTTTGCCGTGATTGCCGATGAGGCCCACAGCTCCCAGACCGGTGAGGCCGCATCCAAACTCAAGCAGGTACTCTCTGCCGAAGAACTGAAGGAACTGGAAGACGGTGGCGAGATCAGTACCGAGGATCTGTTGGCAGCTCAAATGGCTGCCAGGGCCGATAGTAAAGGTGTCACTTATGTTGCCTTTACTGCCACTCCAAAGTCCAAAACCCTTGAGCTGTTCGGCCGCAGGCCTCAGCCTGACATGCCGTCCGGCCCGGACAATCTGCCTCAACCGTTCCATGTCTACTCCATGCGTCAGGCTATTGAGGAAGGATTTATCCTTGACGTCCTCAAGAATTACACACCCTACAAACTGGCCTTCAAGTTGGCTAATGGTGGTAAGGAGTTTGACGACAAGGAAGTGGAAAAGGATGAGGCTCTAAAGGGAATCATGCGTTGGGTACGACTGCACCCCTACAATATCTCTCAGAAGGTGCAGATCGTTGTTGAGCACTTCCGCGAGAACGTGGCCCCACTTCTGAACGGCAAGGCTAAGGCAATGGTGGTTGTAGGTAGTCGCCTTGAGGCTGTACGCTGGAAACTGGCTGTAGAGAAGTACATTAGAAGCCAGAACTACACCATCGGTACATTGGTGGCGTTCTCAGGCGATGTGACCGACAAGGAATCAGGCCCCGATCCTTTCTCCGAGACCACCAAGACCATGAACCCCAACCTGAAGGGTAGGGATATTCGTGGGGCCTTTGCCACTGATGAATACTCAATCCTGCTGGTAGCCAACAAATTCCAGACCGGTTTTGATCAACCATTACTCTGCGGCATGTACGTTGACAAGCGTCTGGCCGGTATTCAGGCAGTGCAGACCTTTTCACGTCTGAACAGGGCCTATCCCGGTAAGGACACCACGTACATACTGGATTTTATGAACGAGCCGGATGAAATTCTGGCTGACTTCAAGGTTTACTATGAGACCGCCGAGCTGTCAGGTGCCACAGATCCGAATCTTGTCTATGACCTGCGTACGAAGCTAGACGCTACCGGGCACTATGATGATAACGAGATCGAGCGGGTTATTCAGGTTGAGCTGAATTCCAAAGCAACCCAAGGTGAACTGCATTCCGCACTGATGCCGGTAGCTGATCGGCTACTCAAGCAGTACAAGTTTGCTCAGGACGGCCTTAAGTCGGCTAAGGGGAGTAAGAACAGCTCTGCTGAAAAGGAATATCGTGATCAGCTCGAAGAACTGATCCTGTTCAAGCGCAACCTGGGAGCCTTTCTGCGGGTCTACTCGTTTCTGTCTCAGATCTTTGACTACGGGAATACCGACATTGAAAAGCGAGCCATCTTCTACCGCCGTCTGCTGCCGCTGCTGGACTTTGGCCGGGAGAGAGAAGGGGTAGACCTTTCCAAAGTGGTACTGACGCACCACAAGCTAAAAGACCAGGGTAAACGCACCCTCGACCTCAAAACTGGCGAGACTGGCAAGCTTGACCCTCTTTCCGACACAGGCAGTGCAAATTTACACGATAAAGAGAAAGCTCTGCTTTCTGAAATCGTCCAGAAGGTCAATGAACTGTTTGAGGGTGAAGGCCTGTCTGATGAGGATAAACTGGTCTATGTGAACAACGTCCTTAAAGGGAAGCTGCTGGAGTCTGATGTTCTGGTGCAACAGGCCAATAACAACACCAAGGAACAGTTTGCCAATTCTCCTGATCTGGCAAATGAAATCATGAATGCGATTATGGATGCCATGATCGCACATTCAACCATGAGTACCCAGGCGTTGAACTCTGAAAAGGTGAGGGCAGGCCTGCAGGATGTTCTACTTGGACCTGCAAAACTGTATGAGGCTTTGAGGGAGAAGGACATCTATCAAATACGGCCCTAAAGCTTCTGTTGCTGTTGAACATAGAAAGAAACACCTATACTTAGGAGGAGATTGTGGCTCGCCGGTCAAGAAACCAGGAAAACATAATTGAAACCTTAATGATGCTGCCCTGGTGGGTAAGTTTAGTGTTAATGGTAATTGGAAATATATTCCTGAGATTTATGGTCCCGTCTTTTTATGCATCAAAAGTTGCCAGCGGTGGACAACTCGCAGGGGCCGTATCAAATGGTGTAAGTGGTGCCATGCCAGGCGTCGCAAACATTTTCACGCTTGTTATGGCTGTGACATTGTGCGTATCGCTAATCAGATCATATATCCAATCTAGGCAGATAGCAGCTACACCGGCTCCGTTTAGTCATGAGGCTCGCAGGCAGCCTTCATGCGAACCTGCTCTTGGCGTCACGGGTCTGGGCCAAAAGATTAATCACACAATTTCAGCCCCCACTAAGCCAAGTAAGCTGAGCCAACAGCTACTCAACGATATAGAATGGAAACGCTTCGAGACGCTTTGTGCAGCAGCAATTCGTGAGTTAGGGCTTGATCCGAAAGAAACGCAATATGGTCCTGATGGCGGTATTGATATTATTGTTCATAAAACCGGTACAGATGGCCCTGTGGGTATTGTCCAGTGTAAGGCAGGTGAAGACCGGGTGATAGGTGTAAAGCCTGTTAGAGAGCTACTGGGCGTCATGACGCATGGGGATTATAAGCAGGGTATGTTTATGACAACCGGTGGCTACACACAAGAGGCTATTGATTTTGCCAAAGGAAAGCTTACGCTTGTGACTGGAGAAATGCTGATAAATAAGATTAATAGCATGCCGCAGGATAAACTACAGCGCCTCATGAACCTTGCTTTTGATGGTGACTATACGACTCCTACATGCCCTAAATGTGGGGTTAAAATGGTTCTCAGGCAGGCATCGACAGGGAGGAATGCGGGAGCATCTTTCTGGGGATGCATGAATTACCCGAGATGCAGACAGACTTTAAGAGGCAAAGAGGCAGTTGCTTAAAACTCCCGCCATACCAGCACGGTAATACGTTTTGCCCAAGGAAAGGGAGGTATGTCGCGTGGGCTTCTATGAATGGAAAAACGAATGAAGATAACAACTAAAACTTCCACCAATCGTCATAGTATAGCCCGGTCATCAGCCGCTGAATACCTGACTTTCGTCGCTGCCACCGGCTCTGGCGGTGTCGAGGCGGTTTATGCAGATGAGAGCATCTGGCTCACCCAAAAGATGATGGGTACTCTTTATGACGTAGAGACCCAAACCATCAACTACCATCTAAAAAAGGTGTTTTCAGACAGTGAGTTGGAAGAGGATTCAGTTATTCGAAATTTTCGAATAACTGCCGCCGACGGCAAAAACTACGATACCAAACACTACAAGCTTCCCGCCATTATCGCCGTTGGCTACAAGGTCAATTCCGAACGAGCCGTGCAGTTTCGTAAATGGGCGATCACTATCATTGAAGAATACACCATCAAGGCCTACGTCATGGATGACGAGCGGATAAAAAGCGGCGGCAGTATCCTGACCGATCAGTATTTTGAAGAGCAGTTGCAGCGCATCAGGGAAATCCGTCTTTCCGAGCGAAAGTTTTACCAGAAAATCACAGACATCTATGCCACTTCCATTGATTACGATGTGACAGCCCAGTCCACCAAGCGCTTTTTTGCTACCGTGCAAAACAAGTTGCACTGGGCCATCCACGGCCAGACTGCGGCTGAGGTTGTCCTCGACCGCGCAGACGCCGAAAAACAGAATATGGGGCTGACCACTTGGAAGGATGCTCCAGCCGGGAAGATTCATAAGTTTGATGTTGTGGTTGCCAAGAATTACCTGACTGAAAGCGAAATGGCTCAGTTGCAACGGCTGGTTTCGGCCTATCTCGATGTTGCCGAGGGCATGGCATTGCGTAAGATCCCCATGACCATGCAGGACTGGGAAATCCGCCTTAACCGTTTCATTGAGGTCACTGATAGTGAAGTCTTACAGGATGCCGGCAGAGTCACGGCTGAAATCGCCAAGACGCATGCAGAGAGCGAGTTTGAGAAATACCGCCTGATTCAGGATCGTCAGTACGTGTCCGACTTCGACCGGATACTTCAGATCAACAGTCCGGATAAAGGTGTTGATGGGGGCAATAACCAACCATGTTGACACACAAGCCCAATTAGCATTTACGTTTCATTGTTAATAAAGCCCCAGGCAGTAAGTTTACCTATTCCTGCCGACTGTATTTTGTTGGCTGTAAAGCCAGCTTGACAAGCAATAATTAGCCCGCTATGGTTATCGTATGTAAACCAATTGCAATTGATAACCATACGGAGCTGTCATGCTGCCCCTCACCGATCGCCAAGAACAGGTCCTGCAATTTGTTACATCCTACATAGACAACAGCGGCTATCCACCCTCACAGCGGGAGATAGCTGATCATCTCGGTATATCCAGTCCCGGTGTCATGAAACACCTTGAGGCTCTTGAAAAAAAGGGTTTCATCAAGCGTGACTCCAACTCCCGATCCATAGCCTTAACCACACCTCTGACCGAAACGGTCTCACTGCCGATTGTTGGTACAGTACGGGCCGGACAGCTCTCCCATGCGGTTGAGGAGGTCCTTGGCTACTTCTCTATCAATCGGAATCACCAACGTGGCGGCAGATTTTTCCTTAAGGTCAAGGGAGATTCAATGGTCGAGGCCGCAATATGCGACGGTGACCTGGCTTTGGTACGTCCTCAGCCTATGGCAGAAGATCGGGACATCGTTGTGGCCATGCTGGACGGTGAGGCAACCCTTAAAGAGTATTACCGGGAAGCCGGTCATATCCGACTGCAGCCACGAAACAGCAGCATGGCTCCGATTATCATCCGCGAAGGGGATGGAGAGGTCAGTATCGTAGGCAAGGTGGTTGGACTTTTCCGTACCATGGAATAAACCGTGGAACAGATTCGCGAACCGATACGGGTAGCCGTAGTGTTTGGCCCTGGCCGTAGCATCAAACCGGTCTGGTTTGAATGGCGCCGGCGCAAACACACGATAAGTAAAACCAGCTACACCTGGTCAGACAGGGTTGGGGAGGAAACTCGCCTGCACTTTGCCGTAAGCGACGGTGAGGCCTTATTTGAACTGGTATATGGAACTAACAGTCAGAATTGGATGTTGCTGAACCTGCAGGCAGAATAAAAATGCACCGCTCTATCATTCACCTCGACATGAACGCCTTCTTTGCCTCGGTAGAGCAGCAGGCCGACCCGGAACTACAGGGTAAGCCCATTGCCGTAGTGGGTGCAAGTCATCGAACAGTTATCACTACCGCCTCCTACGAAGCCCGCGCATTCGGAGTTAAGACCGGCATGGCCATCTGGGAAGGGAAGCGGGTCTGTCCTGATTTGATCATAGTCCGGGGAGACAACAAGAAGTACACCCACACCAGCAGCAAAATTATTGAGCTCATGCAGGAATATACCCCTCTGGTGGAACCATTCTCCATAGATGAAGCCTTTATGGATGTAACTCACTCACTTTCTCTGTTTGGATCTGCCGAAACCATCGTCTATCAACTTAAAGCCAGGATCAAGCACACCTTTGGCATTACCTGCTCTGTTGGCATAGCCCCTAATAAACTGTTGGCCAAGCTGGCATCCGACATGATGAAACCGGACGGACTTACTGTTATCCAGCCGGATAGGGTAGGGGCGATCCTTGAAAAAATACCGGTGGGTGACCTTTGCGGGGTAGGAAAGAAACTGCAGAAGCAGCTGGCCCTTTACTTCAACATCCATACCTGCGGCGAACTTGGGCGAGCAGACGAAGAGCGCCTGGCCAAGAAGTTTGGCATCATTGGCCGACAGCTTAAACTGATGGGGCAGGGGATTGATGAAAGTCCAGTAGTCCCCATGGAAGAGGAAGAACAGGTCAAGAGTGTCGGACACTCCATGACCTTACCCAAAGATATCGAAAGCCGTGACGAAATACTGAGGCGGCTATTACAGCTGTCAGAGATGGTTGGCCGACGAGCACGCAAATATGGACTGGCCGGAAAGACTATCAGCGTCTATGTCAGACTGGGCGACTTCTACAGTAACTTCCAGAAGCAAACCACGCTCTCAACACCGATCAACCTCAGTGATGACATCTACCAGGCTACGGTCAGAGTGTTTGATACTATGGGCATTGATCAGCCGATCCGGCTCTTGGGAATTAGTTTGTCAAACCTGTATGAGTACCAGGGCCAGCAGCTTTCCCTGTTCGACTCGGACAGGAAAAAAGAGCAGTTGACGAAGGCCATGGATGCGGTAAACAATAAGCTTGGTGACTTTAAGGTCACTTTCGGTAGCCTGTTGGATGCAGAAGAGAAGGGTAGCCATGTTATAAGCCCCGCTTGGAGACCATCAGGGGTAAGGAATGTGGGGGTGGAGTGATCATGGAATTCATGAGGATTCAGATATTTGTGCTTGTTGTTGCTGGGATTATCCTAGTTTGTTTGTACTGGCGGGACTGGCAAAAAGGTAAGCGGCGCTGATGGTACGCCCTAAAAATGTGACCACCCGCTACGCCGAAGGGCTGGGAAAGTCAAACTCCACTCCCTGGCGTGATGTAGCAGCTAAGAGGGGCAGTGTTCCCGCTTCTGTACTTCGCGGGGCAAGGAGCAAGGCTGAGATAACACAGACAAAGCTATCAGAGCTTACCGGCATTCCACAACGGCATATCTCAGAAATGGAACGCGGGAAACGCCCGATCGGCAAGGAGACAGCTAGGAAACTGGCAGAGGGATTAAAAACCGACTATAGGGTGTTTTTTGACATCCTCCCTGCCCATGAATGGGCAGAAGCTATTGAAAACTAAATCCGTGACAATAAGCTGCCTGGCAAACCAGACATAAAATTTGAAAAATAAAATCTACAAAAGTAAAGCACTAGCAGACCTGCATGAGACTGTGAGCGATGTGAACGCAGGCCGATGGTTTAAATATATCATAATATCAGCTGGTTGACTGAGCTGTTTTTCTGAGCTATATTTTATTCATGGGAAAAATTAACGTGTTATTGGCAGTTTTTGCTTTGCTCGTGATTGGTATACTTGCCTACGACTACTGCGCAAAAAAATGGACAAGATAAAAAAGATGAAACGCCCCAAGATAGCCCTATTTGATCTCGACGGCACTCTGGCTGACTACGATGGTCAACTGCTGAAGGATCTCCAGCGGATCGCTTCTCCCTATGAGCCGCCACCGGTTCTTTACCAAGACATTCCCTACCTCGAAGCACGGCGCCATGTCATCACCTCGCAGTCCGGTTGGTTCCGCCATCTTCCCAAGTTCAAGCTGGGCTGGGACGTGTTGGAGATAGCCAAGGAGATCGGCTACTCAATCGCCATCCTCACCAAAGCCCCCTCAAGGAAGCATGCAGCCTGGTCTGAAAAGGTCGAATGGTGTGCTAATCATCTGGAAGAGTATATCGATGGCGTTACCATTGCCCATGACAAGGGTATGGTCTACGGAGCCCTACTGGTTGACGACTGGCCCGAGTATGTTGAAGCTTGGCTGAAGCATCGTCCACGTGGTCTAGTGATCATGCCGGCGAACGGTCACAATGTCGGCTTCAGCCATCCGAATGTCATACGATATGATGGCAGCAATCTAGAGGAAGTCAGGCGGCGGATGCAGGAAAGATTCGAGTCAGCATAAACTCATAATTTTCTCAAAACACATAAAATATGAAAGAACGTATGATGATCAACAGTTATTTCAGGGCAAATAAATTGTGGAAAGTAGAGCCGACAATCATATCTAAGGTTGTCGATGCTGGAGAATGGACGCGCTGGCACGCTGTGCAGGTACACACAGATGGACCTGTATTTTTAGTTGATTATAATGACAGCAGGTCGTTTGTTTTGGAAATTAACGAGGTGCTGGCAGCAGTTGAGCAGACCCGGGGCACCAGCAGCGAGTTAGAGTTGTCGCTTTTGACGAAAGATGAAGATGGCTACGCCGTTCGCAAAATAACGCAGATCACGAAAGAAATGCAGGATGAGTCGCTGATTTTCGTTTTGGAGGTCGCAACTGGTCCAAGCTTTAAAATAGAAATGGTGGGCGGTCAACCGGTCGCTGAGCCACAACAGGTGTGGCCTTGAAACTCGTTCAGGGTTTCACCGGAATCTGCTGTGTATAACGTGCCTTTCCCCGATCCTGCACATGGCTGTATTTCGCCGCCATCGCAATACTCGCATGCCGTAGCGTTTCCTGCACCACCTTGACATCCCGGGTTGCCTGATAGAGCAGGGCACCGCAGGTATGACGCAAGGCATGACAGCCCCGGCCCTTCTTGGTTATTCCCGCTTTGGCAAGCATTGTATCAATCCACTTCGATAACCCGATCCGGGTAATGCGCCCACCCAATTTACCGGATTTCCCCAGAGACACAAAGATCGGCTCACCCTCCTTGTCGGACTGCACCGAACCACGATGAATCAGGGGTAACCCCAACATTCGTGCAACCAAGTGCAAAGTAACACTTTGATTGTTGCCTAACATAATGGAATTAAAACTCTATTTGTGTTTAGTTTTGAGTAGATTCTCTCCGTCAGAACGAAGCATCCCATCTGGCGAAACATGACGGTACAAAGTCTGCCTAGTGATTTCCAATTCCTTGCAAAGCTCTCCCACTTTGGTTTCAGGTTGCCCCATGGCAGTTATTGCAAGGCGTAACTTTGCAACTGTCTGTGAATCGGCATGGAATATTGACCCACTTATAGGCGTAATCGGCGTCCAAGGTTGACCCATTATTCAATAATGTATCTTGTTGATACAAAATAAATATTAAACGTTTTAGCTGGGTCAAAACCAGATGCCGATGATGGGCCATTTTTCGGTGCCGATTGACAGTATGTCGCCATTTGTCGCAATTATGCCACTTCTTTGCGCTTTATTCGCTTCTCATCCATGCTGATAACCTTGGCGAGCTGCTTCTTCTGCCAGCAGGCTGTTCAGATAGTTGACGTTCTATGTTTATATGCGTATCTGACAAGAATATTGCAGATGGCAAGGTCATAGATTTTTGAAGCGGCAATTTCATCCGACACTCTGCTGTTGAAATGCGCTCGCCCCTCTTCTATGTGAGCATGCATCAACTCAAAGAAATCGTCATTGTTTATGGCCTGTATGATAAGTTTGCCCTCATGGTGAACGATGTCTCCCATTATTGCATGGGCAAGATTCTTTGCTAACTTAACACTATTTATACGTTCCATAAAAATGCTCCTTCAATACACGGTCCAGATTATTACTTAACATCACGCCTATGTGAATCGGCATGCAAGATTGGGGTTTGAGGTGCAATGGAACGGAAAACATACATAAGCTGTAATCTATGCAGCTTTTCTAACGTTTATCTCCACAAACAAGCCAGCTGCAGCAGCCATGTTAACCAGAGTATCTATGGCAAACAGATTAATCTTTCCCCGCATAAGATCCGAAAGACGCGGTTGGGTAACACTGAGTAGCTTGGCCGCTTCTACCTGACTCAACCCAGTGCTGACAATGTGATTTTTTAAAGTCATCATCAACGTAGAGCGGAGTTTCATGTTTTCTGCTTCCGTTGGGGTGTCCTCGATTGCATCCCACACACTGACAAATTGTTGTTTTTTGCTCATAGCGTCAGCTCCTTTACCAAATCCCTATAGCGTTTTGTAGCTAAGTCGAGATCAGCTCTGCTGGTTTTCTGCGTCTTTTTCTGGAAACAGTGCAGCACGTAGACAGCATCGGCGAATTTAGCCACATAAATTACCCTGAATGCACCATTCTCGTCCCGAATCCGAATCTCCCGCACACCTTGCCCGATAGTATTCATTGGCTTCCAGTCGTCTGGATCCCCGCCATGCTGCACCTGATCCAGCTGATAGCCTGCCTCACGACGAATTGAAAGTGGGAATGCCCGTAAATCAGAGAGGGCACTACCTCGAAACTCGACTACTTTGGAAGTATTCATAGGGCTAATATACAAAACTTTGTATATTCTTGGCAAGTAATATAAATGTTTGCAAGTTCATGTTGGAATATAGCCAAGATAGGTAGTCAAATTAAGCATGGCCAAATAGCATCGGCTATTGTGCAATTTGGCTACATACTTTATCATAGGCTATATGAGGTATACCCAAATTGCCCAGAGGTGCCAATGAATGTCGCTCGAATTTATCTCCGAGTTTCAACGGATGAACAAGATCTCACACGCCAGAACAAAATTGAATTCGACACCCGAGCGGCAGGGTACTATATAGCAGGGGTTTATCGAGAGAAGGCATCAGGGGCTCGTGCAGACCGACCTGAACTGCTCAGAATGATTGCTGATCTCCAACCTGGAGAAATAGTCGTTGCAGAAAAGATTGACCGAATCAGCCGCCTGCCACTCGACGAAGCCGAGCAGCTGGTGGCATCGATCCGAGCAAAAGGGGCCAAACTATCCGTTCCAGGTGTTGTTGATCTGTCCGAGTTTGCGGCCGATGCTGATGGTGTGTCCAGAATCGTGCTTGAGGCAATCCAGGAGATGCTGCTGAAACTTGCCTTACAAATGGCCCGTGATGATTATGAAACTAGGAGGGAGCGGCAGCGGCAGGGAGTCCAGCTTGCGAAGTCAGCAGGCAAGTACCTTGGACGTCAGGCCGATACCACTATTCATGAGCGCATTATTGCTCTTCGCAGTGCGGGTCAAACAATTGATCGTACTGCCAAGCTTGCTGGGTGCAGTATCAGTCAGGTCAAGCGGATATGGGCACTTCATAGGGCAACACCCTAGTGCCCGTCAGTTTCCTTTCAAACGAACAACGTGAAAATTATGGACGCTACACCCTAGTGCCTTCTCCCCACGACCTTGACAAGTATTTCCATTTAGACGACACAGACCATGCTCGCATTGCGCAGAAACGTGGCAAACACAATCGACTTGGCTTCGCCGTTCAATTGGGAACTCTGCGCTACCTGGGAACCTTCCTGACCGATCCGATGGATGTGCCGGAACTGGTGCTGCTTACCTTGGCGAGGCAGTTAGGCATCGAGTTGTCGGATGGTGTGATCGCTTACAGTTCCGATTTACAGCGTCAACGCCATGCGGCAGAAATCCGTACCTGCTATGGTTATATTGATATTACAGAGCGCAGGGTCGGTTTTCGCCTCACTCGATGGTTGTATGCACTATGCTGGACAGGGGCCGATAGGCCGAGTGTATTGTTTGATCGCGCCACTATTTGGCTGATGGCGCACAAAGTTTTGCTGCCGGGCTGTAGTACATTGGAACGCTACATCGCTCGCCTGCGCAGCCGGGTAGAAGAACGCTTTTGGCGTTCTCTGGGACGAGGTGTTAGCGATGCGCAACAGGAACGGCTGGAAAGCCTGCTGACAGTACCTGACGGGAGTCGCACTTCGAAACTCGATCAATTGCGCACCGGGCCAGTGATGGTCAGCAGCCTATCTTTGGTCCAATCTCTGCAGCGGCTGCATTCTGTTCGCGAGCTGGGCATAAAGCTGCCAACGGTAATCCGCATACCGGCAACACGGATAGCTGCCCTGGCACGCTTTGCTGGTACAGCCAAGATCAGTGCTATCCTGCGCTTGTCGAATCCTCGCCGTCTGGCCACGTTGGTTGCCTTCGTACACTGTATGGAAGCCACTGCTCAGGACGATGCACTGGAAGTACTTGAGGCGCTGCTACGTGAATTGTTCAATAACGCGGTTAAAGCGGACAAAAAAGTCCGGCAGCGAACGATAAATGACCTTGACCAGGCT
>JAJTBI010000026.1 GCA_021286935.1 Geobacteraceae bacterium | reverse complement strand
GGTGGGCGTTGAATATCTGGATCTGCGTGAGTTGACCATACCGACAAACGTTGCTCGCGCATTACCAAGGGATCTTTGTGAGCAAAGCCGCCTGGTGCCGATCAAGCTTGATGGTAACCAGCTGACCATTGCCATGGCAGATCCGTCCGATATCCTGAAGTGTGACAACATTGCCATGGTGACCGGTCTGCGGGTGGCCAGTGTGCTGGCATCTTCCAGCCAGATTGGTGAACGTCTGAAACAGGTCTGGGAATCCGAAGATCTGGCGGTTGATGACTACAGTGAGCTTGAACCACTGGATGAGATTGATATTGTCCTGGAAGAGGAGGAAAAAGAAGCATCAGTTGAAGAACTGATCGGTTCTTCCAAAGTACCGCCGGTAATCAGGATTGTGAATGCGATTATATCTGAAGCGATCCGGTATGGTGCCAGCGACATCCATATTGAAGCTAAAACCAAATACTCGGTCATACGGTACCGGATTGACGGCATGCTGCATGCCAAGATCAAGATACCGTCTGATCTGCATGCGGCAGTTATTTCACGTATTAAAATCCTTGCCAGAATGGATATCTCAGAGCGTCGCAGACCCCAGGATGGCAGAATTACGGTCAAGGCCGGCACCCGGATTGTTGATCTGCGGGTTTCATCACTGCCCACTATTAACGGCGAGAAAATTGTCATGCGGATCCTTGACAAAAGTTCTGCCATTAAACGGCTGGAGGAGCTGGGGGTGCTGCCGGATGATTTGAAGAAGGTCAGCATCATCAGCAAAAAGCCACAAGGGGTGATCATTGCCACCGGACCCACCGGCAGTGGCAAGACCACCATGTTATACTCATTGCTGGCCGCCATGATGAACCCAAGTAAAAACTTTGAAACCATTGAAGAACCTATCGAATATTTTTTGGAAGAGGCCAATCAGGTTGCTATCCACGAAAAGATCGGGCTTTCCTTTGCCCAGGTACTGCGGGCCACCATGCGTCAGGACCCTGATGTGATTCTGGTGGCGGGACTTTGAAACCGCGGATACCGCTTTCAAGGCTGCTTTAACCGGGCATATGGTGTTGACATCTCTGCACACCAACAGCGCCATCGCCTCAATTACCCGCCTGATCGATATGGGAATCAAACCGTATATTCTGGCATCGGCACTTGAGGGGATCATTGCGCAGCGTCTGGTACGGCGTATCTGTGAAAACTGCCGTGAAGAGGTAGCTCCAGACCCGGAACAGCTGGCACTGCTAAGAATTCCTGATGGATTCTTTAGTGGCAGGGTCTGGCAGGGAGCCGGGTGTGCTCGTTGCAACAATACCGGCTATAAAGGCAGGTTGGGGATCTATGAAATCTTTCTGATGACCGATGAATACCGGCAACTGATTGGCACCAGTTACAAGGAATCTGAAATATTGACCATAGCCCGTGCTAATGGTATGCGCAGTCTGCTGGAAGATGGACTGGAAAAGATACGCCAAGGTTTAACTACTATGGAGGAGGTATTACGGGTGGTGGGGCCTGCTGTACGGCTTGAACGACACTGCGATCACTGTGGCAAGATGATGGAATCACGGCATCTGTTTTGTCCGCACTGTGGTACATTCAGACAAAACTGCTGCAGATCCTGTCATCAGCCCCTTGAAATTGAGTGGGCAGTCTGTCCTGCCTGCGGCACAATACGTTGATAGTTATGATAAGGAGTTACAATGAGTAATCATATCTTGCTGGTCGATGATGAGGTGAATGTCCTTTCTGCTCTGACCCGTGCTCTTTTCGATGAACCGTATCAGGTTACCTGCGCCAAAAGTGGCGAAGAAGCACTGGAGTTGATTGCAAAAACACCATTTAAACTGGTGGTCTCAGATGAACGGATGATCGGTATGCAAGGCAGTGAGCTGCTGGCAATTTTAAAGGATAAACACCCTGACACCCTGCGAATTCTGCTGACCGGCCATGCTACCCTTGAGGCAGCCATGAAGGCAGTTAACCAGGGAGAAATTTACCGTTTCTTTACCAAACCCTGGAACGATACCGAACTTAAGTTTGCTATCCGTTCTGCCATTGAACGGTATGACCTTGAAGCGGAAAACCGTCGCTTGCTGGCGACTGTAAAAAATCAGGCCATGGAGATCAAGGTGCTTGAAAAACGGTATCCCGGCATCAGCAGGGTGGAAAAAGACGAGTTAGGCAGTTTTGTACTGCCTGATCTCTCCGAAGCAGAGATCAGAATGATGATGGCTGAATGTGAAAAGGAAGCGGTATAAGCAGAAAACAGCTTGACCTTCAGTCCGGTTTGATTTATATAGTCAAGACTTTTCGCGGCACAACGATTTTATCGCGGAAGGTACCTAGTTTTTGTTTGTTTGTGTGGGGCTGTAGCTCAGCTGGGAGAGCGCTTGACTGGCAGTCAAGAGGTCGACAGTTCGATCCTGTTCAGCTCCACCATAATTGTTAAAGCCGGCTTTTGCCGGCTTTTGACATACCGTTGTGGTGGCCATGGTGAAGCGGTTAACACTTACGACTGTGACTCGTACATACGAGGGTTCGATCCCCTCTGGCCACCCCAAAAAAATCAAGGAGTTACGTTAATTCGTAACTCCTTTTTGTTATATCAGCACATAATACTACGGGTGCTTGTATTTCGCTCCGCCTAAACTTTTTTTCTGCTGTGGTTGCTTGACAGTCAAACAACTTGTAGTACTGTAATTAAGTTTAGTGCTTTACTGTCTGTGAGGAGCGACAATGGCAGTTCCACACATATTTGAAGAAACACCTTCGCTTGTCGAATTACGTGAGATCTCAGTTCTCTTTGCTGAGGACGACATCAGTGTTCGCACCCATATTTCCAGAATGTTATCACCGGTTTGTGGTGAACTGTATACTGCAGAAAACGGCAGGGTTGCTCTTGAGCTGTTCAGGCGGAAGATGCCTGATCTGGTGTTAACGGATATTTCCATGCCTGCCATGACCGGCCTGGATCTGGCCCGACAAATCAAGCATGAACGGCCTTCTGTGCCTGTCATTATTATCTCTTCCCATGACAATTCAGAGCATCTGCTGCAGGCCATAAATCTTCAGCTTGAGGGGTATCTCACCAAGCCGCTGAATATTCAGCAGCTGTTTCGTAATTTGCAACAACAAGCACTTCTGCTGCGCGCTCGCCGTCTTGCCAATCAGCAATCCCGACTGTTATCTGGCGTTAATATGGCAATCCAGTATCTTTTGTCAGCAGATGCCAATCAGGACGCAGTCGATTTTGCCTTGCAGGAAATGGCCAAAGCCGCACGGGCTGACAAAATCTTTCTCTACCGTTATCAGGAAATAATACCCGGTGAGCGGGATCTGCTGCTGATCAGCGGTTTTGCCGGCGGTGAAATGGTGTTGCGTTTTCTTGATGGTGCTGAGCCGGACATGCCGGAGCTTCCGTATCTTGATCGCTGGTATAGCATGCTTTCTCAAGGCAAGCCGATCTCTGGCCCCCGTTCATCGTTTCCTGCTGAAGAACGCTATATTCTTGATGCCATGCACGTACGTTCTTTGTTGCTGACTCCTATTTTTGAGGAGGGCAATCTTTGGGGGTTTGCCTGTCTCTGTGATATGAAACGTGAACGCCCCTGGTCTGATGCAGAGACATCAATGGTTATGACAGCAGCTCGGGGTCTGGGTAGTTTTATGGGGCGCCTCAAGTTGGAAGAAGAACGCCGTGATGCACGGAAGTCGCTGGAGTTGGCAAATGTCCAGTGGCAGGAGACCTTTGATACCATTCCTGACATGGTAACCGTACTGGATACCTCCCACCAAATGGTGCATGTTAACAAGGCAGCCAGAGAACGGATGGATATCTGTGAAACAGGAGCAGGCAGCCTCGTCGGCCCCTGTTTCCAACATCTGCACGGTGTCAGCCATCCGCCTGAAGGCTGTCCTCACAGCCTGTTGTTGCAGGACCACCAGCCCCATGAAGCGGAAGGCTTTATTCCAAAATTAAACTGCTATCTCCATGTTACGGTCAATCCAACCTTTGATGCCGATGGTAATCTGGTTGGTGCAGTCCATGTAGCACGTGATGTAACCAAGCGCCGTGAGATGGAAGATAAACTCCGCTACCTGAGTACCCATGATGAAATGACCAAACTGTATAACCGGGCTTTTTTTGAGGCGGAGATTGAACAACTTGAAAAGGGCAGGTCTGCTCCACTGTCAGTAGTAATTGCTGATCTGGACGGTTTGAAAGAGGTAAATGACAGTTTTGGCCATGATGCCGGCGATGGCTTGATTCGAGCTGCTGCAGACCTGTTACGGGAGATATTCAGGGCAGGAGATGTCATAGCCAGGATAGGTGGTGACGAATTTGCCGTTATTTTGAAAGGTGTTGGGGAAGAACTGCTTAAGACCATCATGGAGCGTGCTCGCCAGATAGTTGATGAAGAAGGTCATCTGTCAGAGCATGGCCTGAAGGTCCGCTTTTCACTGGGCAGTGCAACAACTGACTTTCCTTCACGGTTACAGGATGCAATCAAAGCGGCAGACATGGCAATGTATCAAGACAAGAGATCCCGTAAATAGATACACAAAGCCATTTTTTTAATGATTCTTAACAGACTTGAATTATATGCTGTTTTCCTGCCTTGTAATAATTATACCGTAGACGTTCTTGACTTCACTGCGTTGCTGTACTAACGTCGGTAAAATTTATCACCGCGAGGTAGCGAAGCCATGCCACTCGAAAACCTTCCTGAAGGATTAACGTTTGATGATGTGCTGCTTGTCCCGGCCCATTCCCTTGTTCTGCCCCGAGATGTAAACCTGTCCACACGACTTTCACGCAATATTCCACTCAACATACCGCTGGTTAGTGCTGCCATGGATACGGTTACCGAATCCCGCGCTGCCATTGCCATGGCCCGCGAAGGCGGTATCGGTATCATCCATAAAAATTTCTCCATTGCAGCCCAGGCCCAAGAGGTTGACAAGGTCAAAAAAAGTGAATCCGGCATGATCGTTGACCCGATCACCATGCGGCCGACCCAGAAGATTCGAGAAGCGCTTGAAATGATGTCCAGGTACCGTATTTCCGGTGTTCCGATCACCAAGGCCAATGGCAAACTGGTTGGTATTCTGACTAACCGTGACCTGCGCTTTGAAACCGATTACGACCTGCCGATTTCAGCCCGTATGACCAAACGCAATCTGGTAACTGTTCCTGTTGGCACGACACTGGAACAGGCCAAAGAGCACCTGAAACATACCCGAGTAGAAAAGCTGCTGGTGGTTGATGATGCTCGTTTCCTGAAGGGTTTGATCACCATTAAAGATATTGAAAAGGTAAAAAAGTATCCAAATTCCTGCAAAGACAGTCTGGGACGTCTGCGGGTTGGTGCTGCGGTTGGCCCTACTGCCGAGATGGAAGCCCGTATGGAGGCTTTATTAAAGGCAGGGGCTGATGTCATTGTTATCGACACAGCCCACGGCCATTCCCAAGGGGTGATTGATGCGGTCATCCGTGCAAAATCCACCTTCCCCGGGGTTGAGATCATTGCCGGTAATATCGCCACTGCCGAGGCTGCTGCCGCACTTATCAAAGCTGGTGCTGACGGTATAAAGGTTGGTATCGGACCTGGTTCCATCTGTACCACCCGGGTTGTTGCCGGGGTAGGAGTACCTCAGATTACTGCCATTATGGAGTGCGCCCGTGTTGCCCATCAACATGGTGTACCGGTTATTGCCGATGGCGGGATTAAGTTTTCAGGTGATCTGCCCAAGGCGGTTACCGCCGGTGCAGACGTAATCATGATCGGATCACTCTTTGCCGGTACAGAAGAATCTCCTGGTGACACGGTGCTGTATCAGGGTCGTACCTACAAGAGCTACCGCGGTATGGGCTCCATTGGTGCCATGAAAGAAGGCAGTAAGGATCGCTACTTCCAGTCTGATGTGGGTGATGATGTCAAACTGGTACCGGAAGGTATTGAAGGGATGGTGCCGTTGCGTGGACCGCTCTCGGCTAACATCCATCAGCTGATCGGTGGCCTGCGGTCCGGCATGGGTTATACCGGCAGTGCCACCATCAAGGAACTGCAGGATAATGGCCGCTTTATCCGTATTACCGGTGCCGGCCTGAAGGAATCCCATGTGCATGATGTAACCATTACCAAAGAAGCCCCGAACTATCGGGCAAGCTAAGGATAAATACTGTATGAGTTCAACTGATATTCACAGCCAGAAGATTCTGATTCTCGACTTTGGTTCACAGGTTACCCAGCTGATTGCGCGCCGCATTCGTGAGCAGTCGGTCTACTGCGAGATCCACCCCTATAATATGGGGCTTGAGAAAATAAAGGCCTTTGCGCCGCAGGGAATTATCCTTTCCGGTGGCCCAAGCAGTGTCTATGATGCTGAAGCCCCCCATTCAGATGCCGGTGTCTATGAGCTGGGCGTGCCGGTACTGGGGATCTGCTACGGCATGCAGCTGATGACCAGTCAGCTGGGCGGCAAGGTAGAACGTTCTGATAAACGTGAATTTGGTCGTGCTGCCATGAACATAGATGACACATCGGACCTCTTTTCCGGCCTGGCTGGTAAGGAAGAGGTCTGGATGTCCCATGGTGACAAGATTGAACAGATGCCCAAAGGCTTCTGCGCTATCGCCCATACAGACAATACCCCGGCAGCAGCCATGAAGGATGAAAAACGTCGTCTTTATGCCGTACAGTTTCATCCTGAAGTGGTTCACACCCCTAAAGGTGCTGAGATTCTGGGTAACTTTGTCTTTACGGTCTGCGGTTGTCAGCCGATCTGGACCATGGCCAATTTTATTGAAACCGAGATTGCCTCTATCCGTGAAAGAGTAGGCAAAGGCAAGGTCATCTGTGCCCTGTCCGGCGGGGTGGATTCATCAGTCGTTGCCGTCTTGCTGCATAAGGCAATTGGCGATCAGCTACAGTGTATCTTCGTGAATAATGGGCTGTTGCGTAAGGGGGAGGCTGAAAAGGTCGTCAACCTCTTTACCCGTCATTTTAAAATTAATTTGGACTATGTTGATGCATCTTCCCGATTCCTTGATAAACTGAAAGGGATCACTGATCCTGAACAGAAACGGAAGATTATCGGCAATGAGTTTATCTACCTGTTTGAGGACGAGGCAAAGAAGATCGGGACAGTAGACTGGCTGGCACAAGGAACTTTATATCCTGATGTCATTGAATCAGTCTCAACCAAAGGTCCGTCAGCAGTAATCAAAAGCCACCACAACGTAGGTGGCCTGCCGGACCGGATGAAGATGAAGCTGATTGAACCGGTACGGGAGCTGTTTAAGGATGAGGTCCGCCTGTTGGGTAAAGAACTGGGCCTGCCGGATGAGGTGATCCATCGTCAGCCATTTCCCGGCCCAGGTCTGGCAATCCGTTGCATCGGTGAAATCACGGCAGACCGGCTTGAGATCCTGCGGGAGTCAGACGCGATTGTACTGGATGAAATCCGCAAGGCCGGGCTTTATCGTGAGATCTGGCAGTCCTTTGCCGTATTGCTGCCGGTGCGTTCCGTTGGCGTCATGGGAGATGCACGTACCTATGATTACACCATTGCCCTGCGTGCCGTAAATTCGTTGGATGGTATGACCGCTGACTGGGTCAAACTGCCCTATGAGGTAATGGGAAGCATCTCATCCCGGATCATCAATGAGGTGAAAGGGGTTAACCGGGTGGTCTATGATATCAGCCAGAAACCACCGGCAACCATTGAGTGGGAATAGGGACTCTGAAGAAAACAGGGGGAGCTATGCAAAAATCGTTACTGACAACCTGTATGGTGGTCTGCAGTGTTTTTATGTTCTCACTGTTTGCCTCTGCAAAAACACTGGTTCTCGAAGGCAACCTCAATGGTGCAGTTGCCATGCGCCAGTCAATGGAGTTTTCGGTCAATAAAGGAACGGTTTCCAGCTTCTCATTCAAGTTTGCCCTGCCTGCCACATTTGCAACCAAGACCGTCAGCCAGACGGTTGATGGTCTTGATATTGCCCTGTCTCCCGAACCAACCAGCTCAACCGTTGAAACCGACCGTTTTGGCAACAAATTCCAGCGGGTCAGCTGGAGCAATGTGACTCAGGACATCCGGGTTAACCTGAATTATACCGCCAATCTTCATACTAAACTGACAGATATGGCCAGCAAGACAGGGTTTCCGCTGGGGAGCCTTGCCTCAAAAGAGTCCCTCTACCTGCAGCATACTGATATGGTCCAGGGAAACTCTGAAATCAAAGCCCTTGCCCGTCAACTGACCAGTGGTGCCCAAAATGAGTATGAGGCGGTATCAGCCATTATCAACTGGGTTACTGATAATATTAAGTATACCTTTAACCCGCCCCAGTATGATGCTGCCTATACCCTCTCAACCAAAAGTGGCAACTGCCAGAATTTTGCCCATCTATCCATTGCCCTGCTGCGCAGTGCAGGGATTCCGGCCCGGATTGTCGGGGGGATAACCCTGAAAGAGTCCTGGAAGGTACCCATTGATGCCAAAAATTCCATTGTGCAGAGTATGGGGCAGGGGGGGCATGCCTGGCTGGAGGTCTATTTCCCCGACCTGGGCTGGTTACCCTATGATCCACAACAATCACGCCAGTTTACCTCATCACGTCATATCAAGCAGACCCATGGACTGGATTCACGTGATATCAACGACACCTGGAAGGGTGGCCCGTACCTGCCAGCCTACAATGAACTGATTGAAGGGCGTTACACCTCTGATGATATCAAACTGAAGATGAAGCGCTATGCCAGCGCCCCCCGTCCTTACATCTTGAGTAATGCGGTAACCGTTGGCGGTGGATCTGTAGCAGAGGCACCCGACTCCGGTAGAATCACACCACCATTAAAACCGGCACGTCCTGAACCAAAAACTGACCTGGCTTCAAACAATCCGCCACCACAGGGAACTGGTGCAGGCCCGGCGGAAACCCGCTTTGTAAGTGATGATGATTCGTCTGATGACGATCAGCCCAAACCGGTGAAGCCCACTAAACCACCAAAAACGGTGTCTAAACCGCCAAAAATAGAAACTAAGCCTCCAAAGATAATCGTTTCAAAGCCACCTAAGGTTGAACCCAAGCCGCCCAAAGTGGAGCATAAGCCACCGGTTATCGTTGAACCTGCCCATAAAAAGCCTCGTCCCGGTACGGTCTTGGCCTTTGGTAATATGGATTTCCCCGCCCTGGTTAACCTGTATAACGTTAAGGGAGATACCGGCACCCGTGTGTTTGAGCGTGAGACCTCTGAGTATGTTACCTCAAAGCATATTTTTGCCCAGGCAATTCAGGTCAAGGATCGTATGAGCCTGGAGAAGATCTCCTTGGCCATGCGTAAATTTGGTGGTGATGGTTCTGTGTATATCGATCTGGTCAGAGATAAAGGCGGTAAACCTGATATCATGCAGGGAACCCGTTCCAATCTGCTGGATCTGGAAAAAATTCCGAGGAAGCCTGGCTACTACTGGGTTGATTTCTCTTTTCCACCCGATGGGAATAAGCCACAGCAGCTTACACCTGGTAAGTACTGGATTGTCTTCCGTGCCTCAGGCGAGGCGATCATGAACTGGTTCTTTACGCCGGGGAAACCATACGGAGAAGGGGATGATACCCGCTCAACCGCCAAAGGTTTTCAATGGGAAGATATTCTTAACTATGATTTTGTTTTCAAAGTCAGTGGCAAGGCTATTTAAGAAAGCATCAACCTGTTTGTTGATAGCGGGGCTGCTGATGGCCTCTGCATGTTCGCAGCAGGAGAATGTCACAGTTAGCAGTAAACAGGCACGTCCAGAGTATTTGCAAGCTCAAAAAATATATACAGAACTATGTGCTGCTTGTCATGGAAAGCAGGCGAGAGGCGGGGTTGGGCCTGATTTAACGGTATCCCGTTTCAAGTATGGCAAGAACAGGCTTGCAATTGAAAAAAGTATACTGGTTGGACGCAACGGCGGCATGCCGGCCTTTGGCAGTCATCTGAAACCGGAAGAAGCAGCAGTATTGGCAGAGTATCTGCTTTCGTTATAGTACCTATTTTCCAGAGGAGGCACGACTGTGGCGGGAATCAGCTTTGAAGAGGTAATGTTTACGGTCATGACGGCCACCCAGGACACCTTTAAGTGTTACATGAATATTGAGCTGTATGCTGGTCATGTGGATCGCAAGGTGGCGCCGGTTGATTCTGATATTACCGGTATTATCGGTGTTGCCGGGGACCGTGTTGGCTACATCATTGTGGCAGCAGACCGGGCAACCGCGCAACTGGTGGCCCGTGAAATGCTGATGGATGATGAACCGGATGAAGATTCAATCCGGGATGCCATTGGTGAACTGATCAACAACATTGCCGGAGCCTTCAAGACCAAGTACCACGACCAGTATGGTAACGTGGCTATGGGGCTTCCGCTGGTGGTGTCCGGACAATTACGTACCGTCACCGAACCTGCTGAAGAAGGGGCCAGCATGAACGTCCAGTGCAAAGGGGTTACCATCCCCTTTACCAATAAGGACGGCAGCGCCAACCTGAAGGTTATGATCTACATGTAATGACTGATATTTCGTCTATTTTAGCCCGCTACCAGGAATTGTTATCAGAAGTTGACACCTGGTTCACGCACTGCAGCCTCGCGGCAGGTGATCAGATTGCCTGTCAGCGGGGCTGTTCTGCATGTTGCCGGGGCCTGTTTGATATTACCCTGCTGGATGCCCGACTGTTACGGGAAGGGTTTGAACAGCTCTCACAAGATATACAACAGACGGTCACAGCTGCGGCACAGCAAGGCATCGCTGATATCAGAAACAGGTGGCCTGATTTTGATCAGCCGTATCTGTTCAATGGCTACCCGGAAGAAGAGTGGGATCTGGTCATGCCGGAAGAGGATGAGACCCCCTGTCCTCTGTTGGGACAGGATGGTCTTTGTCTGGTGTATCAGTATCGTCCCATGACCTGCAGGTTAAACGGCATTCCGATGGTGGATACGTCTGGCGAGATTCTGTTTGATGAATGGTGCAGTCTTAATTTTATTGCTGTTGATCCCCTCAAGTTAGAGGAACTACGCTTTCATTTTAATGATATCTTTACCCAGGAACAGCTCTTGTTCAGAGAGTTTACCCAGCGTTTGTTTGGCAAGCCGTTTAATGAGCTGGATACCGTCATTCCAGCTGCTGTACTGATTGATTTTAACAATTTCAGTATACCGGAGCAGGTGTGGAAACAAAGAACTACCTGACACCCACAGAAACCATCAATGCAATTGTGCAGAGCGGTAAGCGGGTTACGACCCAGTGTCGGCGTCGCACATTTCTGCTGTCACTATTGGCTGGATTCTATATCGCCTTTGGGGCGCAACTCTCCACGGTAGTACTCCACGATGCTGCTGGTTTCGTTGGTATGGGCATAGCCAGACTTTTGGCAGGAGTGGTTTTCTCTTTTGGTCTGATGCTGGTGGTGGTTTGTGGTGCAGAGCTCTTTACCGGTAACAGTTTGCTGGTTTCTTCGGCCCTTGATGGTGAAATTTCCTGGCTAAAATTGATCGAAAACTGGTCTATTGTCCTGCTTGGTAATCTGCTTGGAGCGCTTTTTATGGCCTGGCTTCTGTATGAATCCCAGCTTTGGCAAGGTGGTACCATTGCAAAACAGGTACTTGCTACGGCTACGGCTAAAAGTCAACTTTCCTTTTGGGTCGCATTTGTGCGGGGAATCCTTTGTAACTGGCTTGTCTGCCTGGCTGTTTTTATGGCTACAGCTGCTCGGGAGGTAAGTGGCAAGCTACTTTCCTGTCTGGTTCCGATCACTGCCTTTGTGGCCAGTGGATTTGAACACTCCATTGCCAACATGTATTTTATTCCTGCAGGGTTACTGCTTAAGTCCGGCTTGGGTATCACAGAACCCGCATTAACCTGGAGCGCCTTCCTGTTCGGTAATATCCTTCCGGTAACCCTGGGTAATATTGTTGGTGGGGCGCTGTTTGTAGCCTGTGCTTACTCATATGTGCATCTACCTTTAAACCGGCGCTAGGCTCTCCTTGCAATTCCTTGGCTGTTCCGCTAGTATTCCACGGCTATGAAACCACTTACCAGACAACTGCATGTAGGCCCGGTGGCGGTGGGAGGAGGCGCTCCCTGCGCTGTTCAGTCCATGTGTTCCACCGATACCCGTGATGTCAAGACGACCCTGGCACAGATTCAAGCCTTGCATGAAGTAGGTTGCGAGATCGTACGTTGCGCAGTACCTGATGCTGATGCAGCGGATGCCCTGGCCACCATCAAGGCCCAGAGCCCGATTCCGGTTATTGCTGATATCCATTTTGACTACAAACTGGCACTGCGGGTACTGGATGGGGGCATTGATGGCCTCCGCCTTAACCCCGGCAACATTGGTGAGCACTGGAAAGTAGCAGAAGTGGTGAAAGCTTCTGCTGAGCGTAAGGTGCCGATCCGCATCGGGGTCAATGCCGGTTCCCTGGAAAAACATCTGCTTGAGAAATATGGGCATCCAACAGCTGAGGCAATGGTTGAATCCGCTCTGGGCCATATCCGTATCCTTGAAGAGCTGAACTATCAGGAGATCAAGGTCTCGCTCAAGGCCTCTGATGTTCCCAAGACCGTTGAGGCCTATCGTCTGCTGTCCAAACAGGTCAATTATCCCCTTCATATTGGTATTACCGAGGCAGGCACCATCTTTTCCGGCACCATCAAGTCTTCAGTAGGGCTTGGTATCCTGCTCTATGACGGAATTGGTGACACCCTGCGGGTTTCCTTAACCGGTGATCCGGTGGATGAAGTGCGGGTAGGGTATGAAATCCTTAAATCCCTTGGCCTGCGGCAGCGTGGTGTTAATTTTGTTTCCTGCCCCACCTGTGGCCGTTGCCAGATCAACCTGATTAAAGTTGCTGAAGAAGTAGAGAAGCGGCTGCAGTCGGTTGATAAAAGGATTACTGTGGCAGTGATGGGCTGTGCGGTGAATGGCCCAGGTGAAGCACGCGAAGCGGATGTGGGCGTAGCCGGCGGTAAAGGAGAAGGGTTGATCTTCCGTAAGGGAGAGATAGTCCGCAAGGTGAGCGAAGCTGAACTTGCAGATGCCTTGCTGGAAGAAATAGAGCGTCTCTAAGTTGATCAGGAGGTCTGCATGCGCAGCTTGATTGTGGATGATGATGCAATGGGGCGTCTGATGCTGGCCAGTTTTCTGGAAGAACTTGGCCCCTGTGATCAGGCTGAAAATGGACAACAGGCCCTTGAACAGATTGATGCAGCGATTACCGCAGGGGCTCCCTACAATCTGATCTGCCTTGATATTGTCATGCCGATTATGGATGGCACGGCAACCTTGCATGGCATCCGGGAACGGGATCAACAACAGGGGATGCGAACCAAGGTGTTTATGATCTCCGCCTGCAGCTCGCCTCAAGATATTGAAGATGCTTTTTTCGAAGGTGATTGTGATGACTATATAGTCAAGCCGTTCCAACGTGAAGCAGTAACTCAGATGCTGCAGCGCCATAAATTGATATAAGGTGGTTTAATTGTAATGCGTTATACACAATTCTTTATTCCAACACTTAAAGAAACTCCGTCCGATGCCGAGGTGGTCTCCCACCAGTTGATGATGCGTTCCGGCATGATCCGTAAGATTGCTGCCGGTATCTATACCTATATGCCGCTGGGGTTGCGTTCAATCCGTAAGTTTGAACAGATTGTTCGGGAAGAGATGAACAGGGCAGGGGCGATTGAGCTGTTGATGCCAGGGGTACAACCGGCTGAACTCTGGATCGAATCCAAGCGTTGGGCCCAATATGGCAAGGAATTGCTGCGTTTTAAAGATCGCAAGGACAATGAATTCTGCATGGGGCCAACCCATGAAGAGATCATCACTGACATTGCACGGCGAGAAGTCAAGAGCTACCGTCAAATGCCAGTCAACTTCTATCAGATCCAGACCAAATTCCGCGATGAGATTCGTCCCCGTTTTGGCCTGATGCGTGGTCGTGAGTTCATCATGAAGGATGCCTATTCCTTTGATGTTGACTCCTCAGCAGCAGATCTTTCCTATGACAAGATGTACCAGGCCTACAATCGAATCTTTGAACGTTGTGGTCTTAATTTTAGAGCAGTTGAGGCCGATACCGGTTCCATTGGGGGCTCGGCATCCCATGAATTCATGGTGCTTGCTTCTTCTGGCGAGGATGCCATTGTATCCTGCGATGCCTGCCGTTACGCTGCCAATGTTGAAAAGGCAGAGGGTATCAAGCAACAGCAGGGTGGGGCAGGGCAGCAGACGCTGACAAAAGTCCATACCCCTGACAAGAAAACCATTGCTGAAGTGGCCGAGTTTCTGGGACTGCCCCAGTCCGGTACCGTTAAGGCCCTGGTACTATCCAACGGCGAAGGACAGTTTGTTATGGCTCTGGTGCGGGGCGATCATGAACTGAATGAGTTGAAACTGAAGAACCGTCTTGGCTGGGACGAGATCCAGATGGCCACTGACGATGAAATTCTACGCTTTACCGGTTCACCTCCCGGTTTCCTTGGTCCGTTGGGGCTGAAGGAAGATCTGCTGGTTGTGGCTGATTATGCTGTTGAAACAATGGCGGATTTTGTCATTGGTGCCAACGAGACTGATCAGCACTATACCGGTGCCAACGCAGGCCGGGATTTTTCAATCAGCCAGATTGCCGACATCCGCCTGATCGGAGCCGGGGATCCTTGCCCACGCTGTTCAGGTGGCACGCTGGAGGTCTGGCGCGGAATTGAGGTAGGGCACGTATTTAAACTTGGTACTAAGTACTCAAGCAGCATGAATGCCACCTACCTGGATAAAGATGGCAAAGAACAGATTATCTTTATGGGCTGTTACGGCATCGGTATCGGTCGTACAGTGGCTGCATCCATTGAACAGAACCATGATGAGAATGGTGTGATCTGGCCTTTACCATTGGCACCGTTCCATTGCTCGGTTGTTGCCATCAATGCCCAGAAAGATGAGGCGGTTATGGCAGCTGCCCAGAATATCCATGATCGTCTTGAAGCAGCTGGTGTTGAGGTGCTGCTGGATGATCGGGATGAACGCCCCGGTGTCAAGTTCAAGGATCATGACCTGATCGGCATTCCATTACGGATTGTGGTAGGGGGCAAAAACCTGGCAGAAGGTAAGGTTGAGTTCAAACAACGAGCAGGTGGTGAAATGCAACTGTTGGTACCGGAACAAGCCATTGAAACCGTTATTGCACAGGTTAAGGCGGCCTGCGGAGGTACCCGATGAGTAGTCCTGCTATCTGGGATACCCAGCATGAGTGTATGCCCCGTGAAGAGCTCGAGCAACTACAGCTTGAGCGGCTGCAGGCTACACTTAACCGTGTCTACAAAAACGTTCGCTGTTATCAGAACAAGTTCAATGAATTGGGAATAGTGCCGGAAGATATCACATCACTTGCTGATCTTTCCCGGCTGCCTTTTACCACCAAAGAAGACCTGCGTCTCAACTACCCCTACGGCATGTTTGCAGTGCCATTACGTGAGGTGGTACGGATTCATTCATCATCCGGCACCACCGGTAAACCAACGGTAGTTGGCTATACCAAGCATGATCTTAAGACCTGGTCAAATCTGGTGGCCCGCTTTATGACTGCAGCAGGAGTAACTCCTGACGACGTCGTGCAGATTGCCTTTGGATACGGCCTGTTTACCGGTGCCTTTGGTCTGCATTACGGCTCAGAAGCCATTGGTGCTGCTGTTATTCCTATGGGCGGCGGTAATACCGAAAAACAGATCATGATTATGCAGGACTATCGTACAACCGCACTGGTTGGTACTCCTAGTTACGCCTTAACCCTGGCTGACCGGTTGGAAAAGATGGGGATTGATCCCAAGTCTCTTTCTTTAAAGGTTGGCCTGTTTGGCGGAGAGCCTTGGTCGGAAGCGATGCGAATTGAGATTGAGCAACGTCTGCAGATCAGCGCCACAGATAACTACGGCCTGTCTGAAGTAATCGGGCCTGGCGTTGCCGGTGAATGTCAGCAGAAATGTGGTATGCATATTGCGGAAGATGCTTTTATTGCTGAAATTATTGATCCTGAAACGGGAGACGTGTTGCCCCCTGGCAGTGTTGGTGAGTTGGTCTTGACCAGCTTGACTAAAGAAGCCTTTCCCATGATCCGCTACAGAACCCGTGATATTACCAGCCTGATCTATGAGCCCTGTGCCTGTGGCAGAACCCTGGCCCGGATGAAAAAGACCATGGGACGCAGTGACGATATGTTGATTATCAAGGGGGTTAATGTATTCCCATCACAGATTGAAGAGGTGCTATTTACCATTGAAGGATGTGAACCGCATTATCAGTTGATTGTCCAGCGTATTGGCACCACGGATGTCCTGGAAATTGATATTGAAGTCACCGAGTATATTTTCTTTGATGAAATGAAGAAACAAAGGGCTTTCCTTGAGTCTGTTGAACGGAAGATTCACTCAACACTGGGGGTTGGCGCCACGGTCAAGCTGGTAGAGCCCAACAGTATTCCACGTCATGAAGGCAAGGCCCAACGGGTTATTGACAAACGGAGTCTGTAGTTCTTCTTGTATTGCCTTTTTTTAACGTTTTATGGTATTGAATATATCTATCTCAGGTCAGCCGCAGCGCTTCTGGTGTTGCGGCTTTTCTTTGTAAATTTAGCATGTTGGAGTTGCCTGCGGTGTTGTTTACTCACTATCCATTGTCCCCGAAGCTGAAGTTATCAATTTTCCTCCTGTCTTTGTTGCTACCAGTTACACTCACAGCCTGTCAGGACCACGCCAAACCTGCTGCTCCATCAGTCCAGAAGACTGTGCAGTCAACATCATCAAGCAGTTCTGCTTCTGTTAAGCCGCCTGAACCTAAAGGCTTTGACCAGCGCAGCAGTTGTGTCGGTTCAGAACTGCCAACGCAATCCCAAATAAGTTCTGCCCGAGTTGCAAAGATCAAATACAATGCGGGTGAAGATCCTGAATTTGCACGTCGTAAAGGCTGGCCTAAAAAATATCCAACCCCGTTGCCAGGATCTATTCTGCCGCAAAAACGAATAGTGGCCTACTATGGTAATCCACTTTCAAAGCGTATGGGCGCCTTGGGTGAATTTCCTAAAGATGAAATGATCAAACGCCTTAAAGCAGAGGTAGCTAAATGGGAAAAGGCTGACCCAACAATGCCTGTTCAGCCTGCGTTACATCTGATTGCTGTGGTTGCTCAAGGGGCACCAGGTAAAGCAGGTAAATACCGTCTGATCATGACCAATGACCTGATTAACCAAGTGTATGGCTGGGCTAAAGAAGCTGGAGCCTTACTGTTTATTGATATCCAGACCGGCCATGATGATATTCGCAGCATCTTGCCGCAATTTGAATGGATACTGAAAAATCCTGATGTCCATCTGGGGATTGATCCAGAGTTCAACCTTATTTCCAGTAAGGTTAAACCTGGTAAAAAGATTGGCACCTATGATGCTGCAGATATTAACTTTGCCAGCAACTACCTAAAAGATCTGGTACAAAAGTATAAATTACCTCCCAAGGTCTTTACCGTGCATCGTTTTACCCGTAATGGCGTTACGAATGCAGACAAGATAGTATTGCGTCGGGAAGTACAGATTGTCATGCATATGGATGGTTGGGGAGCTCCCTGGCTAAAGCGTGATTCGTACAAGGATTATATTGTTGCTGAACCGGTTCAGTTCACCGGGTTTAAGTTGTTCTATCACAATGATACCAAAAAGGGAGATCCGCTCATGGCTCCCCAGGATCTATTGAAGCTGAATCCTAAGCCAATATATATTCAGTATCAGTAGTTGCAGTAGGTTAGCATCACAATCGAGATGCCGTGCGTACTTTACATAATATAGCTTATGGGCGATTTATATTAGGGGCAACTTTCCAAGGAGGTTGCCCCTTATGCTTGAACCAATCCGCGCAGTATCTCCCGTTGTTCCTCCCCGTTGTCCACAATGTCATTGCTTTGTACGCCTCGACGCTGGCACCTGTACCGCATGTGGTTTGCCTTTTGCGTTAGCGTCCGGCTCCCGCAGGGCTGAGACTCGGCCTTTTGAGGCTCAGGGCGTAGCCAGCCAGAGCGGCCCGAAGGGTAACGCCCAAGCTTTCTCAAATCTCCAACCTGATGGAAAAATCAGACGAAAAAAACTTGTAGATGATCTGGCACAAATGGACCTCTTTCAGGGGGTGCTCTGATGCCTTCTGTAGCCGTTCTTTTTGCTCGTAAGACTTCTTACTATAAGCAATTACCTGGCGTTGATGTTTATGACATTGACCGTGACGCCTTTACTTTCCTCGGCGGCGTTCCTGTTGTCGCTCATCCCCCCTGTAGGACTTGGGGTAAACTTTCACACATGGCGACTTCTGCTCGCCCTGGCGAAAAGGAACTTGCACTTTTTGCTATAGAACAGATTAGAAAAAATGGCGGTGTTCTGGAACATCCAAAATATTCAAAACTCTTTAAACTGCTGCCGCCTGTTGGTCAGTATGATTCTTTTGGCGGTTTTGTCCTGGGTGTTAATCAGTCCTGGTGGGGTCATAACGGTGAAAAGCCGACCCTGCTTTATATTTGCGGTGTTCCTCGTAATACAGTCTCTTTGCCTCTCTCTCTAGCTTATCCTCTTAAATCCTGTGAGTCCATGTGTACAGCTGAACGTGAGCGTACCCCCCCTGCTTTTGCTCGATGGCTTGTTGACCTGGCTGCACGCTGCAAGGGGGTTCTCTGATGTCTTGTGAATGCCCTGTTTGTGGTTATATTACAACACGCTTGTTTTATCCTCTCCCTCTTCCTCATCATTGCGAACCTGTTTGTTCTGTCTGCTGGCAATGGTTTAACCGTCTCACACTGGAGGCTCTTTCAAGATGAGTACCTCCACCGTAAAGCCCCCGTCTAGTAACACGGGGGCTACCATTACAACAACCGCAGCCCAAAACCTTGAAATTCCTAAAGAAAATAGGGTTTTGATTGATTGGGTAAGTTTCACGCTCCCAGACGTAAATCCGCAGAATGCAATTGCCTTACTGCATTTGGAAATGGGTGCTTTTACCACTCTTGGCGGCTCCATGGGTTACAAACAATCTTACCGGCTTGGCAACATCTCTGTTTTCTTTGATGGCACTGAGGAAATGGGGTGTCATGTCACCATGTCCGGCCAAGGTTGCAGGGAATTTGAAGCAATCTCGAAGGTCAAAGATTGGCGTTCTCTCTTCGCCCTTGTCCATGCCAATAAGGGCCATTTTACCCGCCTTGATGTTGCCTTTGATAACGTAGACAACTCCCTAAAAATGTCCACAATTTGGCGTTGTGTCAAACGCGGCCATATAAAATCAGTCCTCACCTCTGGCCGTCGTGTTGAATCCTTCAAACTCACTCATGACGGCACGCTCTCTAAAGGTCAAACGCTCTACCTCGGCAGTGTTCAGTCAAACGTTCAATATCGTTTTTACGACAAGGCCGCCCAACTTGAACTTGAGGAACAAGGCACTTGGGTACGCCTCGAAATGCAACTCCGTAAAGATCGCGCCGACTCTCTCGCTGAACATATCATCATGAACAAACAAACCATTGCAGAACTTGCAACCGGAATCATCAACAGCCACTTTGCTTTTATCAATCTCGACGACTCTAACAAAACCCGTTGCAGCCTCAAAACTTGGTGGTCGACTTGGCTTCTTCATACCTCCAAGCTGAAGCTTATCAAGGCTAAAGCTCAAAAAATCTTGTTTGACATAATGGCCCACCTCGAAAACCAGTACGCCCCCTCTTTCGCCCTGCTCGCTCAAGGCCTTAACAATAAGGTTTTCGGTGCATTCTTCTCTGGAATGCTCAAGCTCGGTAAGGAACGTTTTACGGCCCGTCACCAGCAAATACTTGAGGCCTCAAAGTTGACAGCCCAGTCCTTTAATTTACGCTCGTTATCCTACGACTCCCCATTCTGAAAGGATTAACCATGTACTCACTTCAAAACCATTTCCCGTTTCACGTAGATCCTGCCAGCGACGGCAAGGTATCTCTAACTATAGAAATTGAAGCTATCCACGTTCGCGCCTTTCTTCAGATGCTGGACTCCCTTGGCGACTTCTTCCGCATCATCAACAACAAAGCAAAAGTTGCTCTTGCCTATACTCGTCTTCCCGACAATCAAGAAAAAGCTGCCAAGTATTACGATGAATATTGCACTTGCGTCGTTGACACCTTCAAACAACTTCGCCACGAAAAAGAACAACCACCACGCGAACTATTGAGTGCAACAGCCCGATATGTAAAAGACATTTATCCAAACTCATCATACAACAGCGTAAAACAAATTCTCACCAAATCAGGTGAACTAAAAAAAAGTGGATTCTATCAAAAAAACTTCTAGCTGCGTTTTTACGTTTTTTTTACTGTCGCAAAAAACAGGGCAGAAAGCCCACAGAAAGGAATTTCCAATGAAAGTTAAAGTAAAGGTTGAACCGCTGGGAAACGTCATTACAACCGCAAAGGGGTATCTCCGTGAGTATCTCTTTCTTGATCCCGTTGACAATCAAAAGGGCGTTTTGAAGATCTTCAGCAAAAACCCTGATGATCTTTCTGTTAACACCCCTCACGAGCGTGTCGTCGAAACTGATAATTTTTGTTTCGTATCGAAGGCTTAAGCTGTGACACCCGAACAGTTAACCCAGCTGATTGATACAATTCAGCACGGCACCTACGCAATAGTAGGCTCAATTTGGGCCTTAATCGTTGCAACCTCTTGGAGAGGTTAAAAAATGGAAACCGCCTCTATTTTCTTCTCTGCTGGTGTTTCTGTTTGGGTGATCACTTACACCTCCAACCAGCTTTGGTTGGGTTTCAAGTCAATAACCGGCTCTTGGTAGTCGGGGAAAGGAGAAAAAACCATGTTCGCAAAAATCAAAGCATTTGTAAAAAGGCAAGCTGACAAGATTACCGTCGCCCTTGCTGCCGTTACTGTTATGGCTGCCGGTTCTGCCGTACCTGCTCACGCAGAAGGCCTGACCGTTGATTACTCTGCCATCGTTACTTCGATCACCGCGCAGCTGACCCCTGCCCTGACCGCTGCCCTTGGCATCGCTGGTGTAATCCTCGGCGTCAAGTATGGCTACCGTTTCTTCAAGTCTTTTAGCCGCGGCTAAGTAAATGGGGGGCTTCGGCCCCCCTCTTCCTCTGGTGTAATGATGAAAAAACTATACTTCATACTTTGGGCTTTAATCGCGACCCTCTTCATATACTCTGCAACTTCTCATGCCGCACAAACGCCTTTTGCTCTGACTGCTGCTGAACTTGCTGCACCTCAAATTGTGAGGTCTGGCGTTAATCTTCTCATTCCTGCATCTGCTACTGTAAACGTCCCTTCAATGGGTACTGCATCCACTGCCGGTATAGCCAGAAACATGATCGCTCGTGTTGGCGGTTTCAAAGGTATTGCAACTATCGGTATTGTCGCAATAGCTGGCTATGCAGCTTGGGTTGATGCTCACTCAAATGAGTTCCCCATATCATATAAATTGTTGCACCCTGATGCACCTCCTACGGTTACAAATTCATCTTCCGTACTTCCTAAAACCGGAACTATTCAGTTTGTTCACAATGGTAAAAACTGGGGTAATGGCACCTATGCACATTATTACTCTGGTGGTTGTACTAATGTCTGTTTACCTGGCGACGCTGCACCCATAATTACCGATTCAGGCTGGAAAATAACAGTTGTACAGAACTATGATTACGGTCAAAAAGACGTTTGGACTGCATACCCTGTAGCTTCATTTCCTCCTTCTCCTGCTGTCTCCGGTGAAACATTTGCACAGTCTTTGGATCAATCTTTCCCTACCGTTGTTCCCGAAATTGATAAATATATTCAAGCTTCCCCTGAATCTGTTCAGGTTCCATCTGGATTGCCTATCGAAATCTACAAGCTTCTTTTTTCAGAGGGGCTTGCTAGTGAAAAGCTGGCAAATGAAAAACGCGTTGAAGCGTCGAATGATGTTGTTGAATCTCTTCAGCTAAAATACAATCAAGAGCCAACCACGGAAAACAAGGTCGCTCTTGATAAAGCTGTTGCTGACTACAATAAGGCAGTTGCAGACAGTTCCGCTCTTGATAAACAGGTTGCTGATAATGATTCAGCTGCACCGCCTCCCACGCCTCCCTATGATGAAATCAATTTTCAACCAATACAGGATATGGGCGATGCACTTTCTGATAAATTCCCGTTTTCTCTCCTGAACACTTTAAAGAATTTTGCACAGGGTCTCGTTGCATCTCCTGTTGCTCCTCACTTTACTATAGAGTTTCCTGCACCCTTTAACTTTCAGTGGAACGTGTCTCTTGAACGCTTTGATGATATAGCCCGTATGATTGGTATGGCCTTTCTCGCTTATGTCACTATGGCCCTTCTAAGGAGGTTCCAATAATGAGTTTGGCACGCCTTGTAGATTGGCTTTGGTTCGCCTTTCAAAGCCTTTCAATCCTGATTCATAACGTCATAGTACGTGTTTTTAATAAGCTGATTGAAGGTGTTGCTGCTGCCGGTGATCTCGCTATCCAATCACTTCCTACTTACACTGCACCAACTCCCGGACAGCTTATTGACGGTATCGGTTTTATCTCTGCTCTTAACTGGGTGCTTCCCATTGGCTTTTTTATCGACTGCATGACCATGTTTATTTTTGGGTATCTTGCCTTTAACGCATCGGCTCCAATATTGCGCTGGACTCGTCTTATCCGATAATTTGGGGGAATTTATGATCGCTCTTTTCGCTGTCCTGCTGTCTTTAAGCTCTGTTCCAACTCTTCATGAATGTACTGCTGAAACTTGGTGGTATTGCCCTACTATCAACTTGTCGCCGTATAAAGATGGCCTTTTTTACAGGTTCCATTACCTTTGGAAACTTGGTGATGATAGCGGGGTGGTTGATGATCTTAAGAAAGTTCCTGTTGGCGCTATCTGGAAGAGGTTTGCAATATGATTACAATTTTACAGGGTACTCTTGGAAGTGGCAAATCTGCTACCTGTACTGCAATGGCTTTGGACCATCTCAAACGTGGCGGCGTTGTTGCTACTAATTTCGGCCTTGTTGACGGCTGGTCTTACGAGCTTGCAAAACATAGCATATGGGGCCGATGGTCTGAAGATCTTCGCCGTCAAAATGCCCTTAGTCATTACAACCGACACTTTCACGTTAAAAGTCTTAATGCAATTAAGAAGATCAGCCCCAAACAGCTTGCCGAGCGTGATTTGAAAACTGTTGAAGGTAAATATCAGGAAGGGCAAGGTCTTTTGATACTTGACGAATGCCAATTGATTTTCAATAGTCGTAAGTGGGAAAAAAATATGGATTGGATTGAATTTTTTACACAATCCAGGAAATTGGGATGGGATGTTCTGCTTGTCGCTCATACCGTTGATATGGTTGACAGTCAGATAAGGCCACTGATTGAGTTTGAGGCCCGTTTCCGTAACCTTCAACGTGTACGTATACCTATCATAGGGCTTCCCCTTTCACCCTTCCCTGCTTTTGCTATCGTCTATCGTTATGCTGGTCTTGGCCCTGGTGCTTCAAACGTTTCCAAAAAAGATATTGCGCCACTTCCTTTGTGGGCAGCACGTCTTTACGACTCCTTGCAGGTTTTTAGCCGTGACGGTTGGGGTGGCAATCCTGAGCCTATGAAATGCGGAGCGCCGCCGCCACCGCTCTGCGGTGGTGGGGGTGCATCTTCCCCGCTCCCTGATCGCCTCCCCCTGTCCTGCACTTCTGTTGATTGCTTGTGGTCGCGTTGGGAACATTATGATTCTATGACCTGACAAACATCTTGCCTATTTTACGCCAGGGTCCCAATGGTTTACCCTGTTCTGCATATAGCTGTTTTCCTCTGCATTCTGGCCATTTGCTGCATATCCAATAGCGATGCCCTGACTTATCACCGCTCAGCCTCTCTCGTAAAATCATGTTGCTACCACATTCCGGGCATTTCATGTTCACCTCGTACAGCCTGCTTGATGGGTCGACAGACAGAGCGGAGCGTTGCAGCTTTTGACTCTTCCCCGCCCGTTTTGAAAACTGCATTCAATGCGCTTACCACGCCCATTCCTGCCTTGTCAACATTCGCCCCTAAAAGAGCAGATTTTAAAGCCATATAGGGCATTTTTCACGCGATAGCGTCCACAAAATCAACTTAACATAAAAACTTCTTGAATATAGCTTATGGGCGATTTACATTAAGGCCCAGCATAGGCTGTTTTGATATAAGACTTGCAAATCACACGGAATACCGGTAGTGTAACGCCGCACTTCAGATAGAGCAAACAAAGGAGCAACCAGCTGCATGAGCAAAGAAGAAGCAATTGAAGTTGAAGGTACGGTTATTGAGCCGTTACCGAATGCGATGTTTCGGGTCAAGCTGGAAAACGATCATATTGTACTGGCCCACATTTCCGGCAAAATGCGCAAGTATTTCATCAAAATCTTGCCTGGGGACAAGGTAACGGTTGAGCTCTCTCCTTATGACCTTACCCGTGGCCGAATCACCTACCGGGCCAAATAACTACCTTTTACGCACACAACAACACTGAACTCATGCTTGCTGCCGTATGCAGTGCATGGGTTTTATGTTGTTATATCTATTGATTATTTAAAGGAGATTTCATTTATGTTGTCTGTTGCTGATCTGAAAAAAGGTACCAAGCTTATTCTTGATGGTGACCCTTATGTGGTAACCTCATTTGATTTTGTCAAGCCAGGCAAAGGCCAAGCCCTTTACAAGTGTAAAATGAAAAATATGATCAGTGGCTCCACCCTGGATCGTACCTATCGTTCCGGTGAAAGCTTTGAGCCGGCAGGTATGGATGAACGTGATATGGAGTATCTGTATAAGGAGGGTACCCATTACACCTTCATGGATCAACAGAGTTATGAGCAGGTTGTGATGGAAGAGGATGCTGTTGGTGATGCGAAGAACTTTCTGCTTGAAAACACTAAGGTTTCTGTCCTGTTGTTTGGTGATAAGCCAATTGGCGTAACTCTTCCTAACTTTATTAACCTTCGTGTTACCCAGACTGACCCCTGGCTAAAAGGTGATACGTCTGGTAGTGACTCAAAGCCTGCCACCGTTGAAACCGGTTATGTGCTGCGCGTTCCCCCCTTTATTGAGGAGAATGAACTGATTGTGATTGACACCCGCACCGGTGAGTACTCTACCCGCGTTAAAGGTTAACCGGTTGTCACAATGTGACAATCTTCATAGTCGGGCACAGGTGCTGCAGGCCATACGACAGTTTTTTTCAGAACAGGGGTTTCTCGAAGTGGAGACCCCTGTTCGTATTCCTGCCAATGCGCCTGAAGAGTATATCGATCCTGTCCCTACCCTCACCTGGCAACTTCAGACCTCGCCTGAAATCTGTATGAAACGGCTTCTTTGCCGGGGGTATGACAAACTATTCCAAATTTGTCGCTGTTGGCGATCAGACGAACGCGGCTCTCGACATTTGTCTGAATTTACCATGCTTGAATGGTACCGTAGCAATGCCGATTACCACGACCTGATGCAGGATTGCCGTGGCTTACTTCAGCATGTGGCAGATTCCTGCACACCAGACTCTTGTTTTACTCGAAATCATTCAAAAATAGACCCCCATGCAACCTGGCAGCATATTAGCGTTCAGGAGGCGTTTTTACGTTTTGCCAAGGCCGATACCTTAGCCAGTGTAGAAAACGGGCTCTTTGATGAGCTTTTGACCGGCCTGGTGGAGCCAGCCTTTGAAAAGTTTAATGTACCGGTGATCTTGCGGGACTATCCAGCCCAGTTGGCTGCATTGGCCCGGCTGCATGCAGATCAGCCTGATTTAGCGGAACGTTTTGAGCTGTATGTCGGTGGGTTGGAGCTGGCTAATGGATTCAGTGAGCTAACAGATCCGCAGGAACAACGGCGTCGCTTTATAGAGGCAAATCAGGTAAGAAAACAAATGGGTAAACCTGAGCTGCCACTACCGGAACCATTCCTGTCAGAGCTGACTGCCATGCCGCCATCAGCAGGTATTGCACTGGGGGTTGATCGCCTGGTGATGCTTACGGTTGGCGCAGACAGCATTGATCAGGTGGTGGCCTTTACGCCTGAATCGTTGTAGGTTTCTTCAACCAGACAGAGGGCTCTCCCCTGTTGCAGTCGTATCTGCACTTCCTGTCCCGTCTCTAACTCGTTTACATTTCGCACAATCCTGCCGTCTCTCAGACGTTCAACAACAGAGAATCCCCGGGCCAATGTTTGTAATGGAGAAAGTGCATCAAGACGTGCTGTTGCCTCACCCTGGATACGCCCAAGCTGTTCAAGCTGACTGGTTACCCGCCGCTCGGCACGTTCTGAAAACAAAAGTAATTCCTGCCTTAACCTGCCGATCTTAACTGCGGGATGTAAACCGACAAGGTGTTGTTCATGGCGGGCAAGCTGTTCCCTCTGCCGGACAAACTGATGTTGCAATGCCCTGTCCAACCGTTCAGACAGGTCATCCACCCGTTGTGCCTGATGGCCAAGCAGACGGGAAGGGTCATGCAATGATCGGCTTAAGCCTTCCAGCTGTCTTGTGAGCAAACGGATTTGAGAAACAACCGCTTGTTCAAGACGGTGTGATGCATTTTCCACCTGATTTATCAGATCTTCTTTAGCAGCACAGACCAGTTCTGCAGCAGCAGATGGGGTTGGTGCGCGAAGATCCGCTACGAAATCACAGATAGTCCAGTCAGTTTCATGGCCTACCGCAGAGATAACCGGTATTTTTGAACCATACACCGCACGCGCGACCACTTCTTCATTAAATGCCCATAAATCTTCCAGAGAACCGCCGCCACGCCCAACAATCAGAACGTCTACTGTCTGAAGTTTATTGAAGGCCTCGATGGCAGCAGCAATCTCGGAAGCTGCCCCTTCTCCTTGCACCCGCACTGGATAGATCAACAGGTTTAATCCAGCATTTCTCCGTCCAAGTACATTCAGTATGTCGTGAATTACAGCACCAGTAACTGAAGTTACAACGCCAACGCGTTGCGGCATGGAAGGCAGTGCCTGTTTATGGGTGTCACTAAACAGCCCCTCCCCTGCCAGACGTTCTTTAAGTTGCATAAAGGCAGCCTGCAGCGCCCCCAGTCCTTTGGGCTCAGCATATTCAACAATCAGCTGATACTCACCACGCTGGTCGTACACCGACAGTCGCCCCCGCACAACCAGGGCCATCCCCTCTTCAACTTTAAATTTAAGCGCTTTCACACAACTGCGGAACATCACACAACGCAGCGTGGCGCCACTGTCTTTGAGGGTAAAATAGGCATGTCCTGAGGCTGGCAAAGCAAGGTTGGAAAGTTCGCCCTCAACCCAAACCTGGGCAAAATTATCTTCAAGCAGATCTTTCAGCAGGACGGTCAGGCGGCTGACCGTAAGTATGGTCTGTTCCGAAAATAGGTTCATGCTTGAAAGGTAGCACAGTGACTGCAGATGGTCAAACCGGGGTTGACCGCAGGGCTCTCTTTCCGTATTATGCCCCCATGAATAATTTCCCCTATATCCTGACGATCTCATCAGAAAAGGGTGGTGTTGGCAAGACCACTCTCGCAACAAACCTGGCAATCTACTTAAAAGCAATGCAGGAAAATCTGCCGGTTACCATCATATCTTTCGATAATCACTTTACTGTTGACCAGATGTTCGAACTGAAAGGTCAGAAGCCCTATGGAACGGTTGAAGACCTGCTGACCGGAACACGCGGGGCTGACCTGCTCCATCAAGGGCAATACGGTGTCAACTACATCCCCTCCTCCAATAACCTGACGGAGCTGTATCAGGGGTTCAAAGGGCCAATGGCACTTTGTCGTATGGTTGCCGAGTCAGGTATCTCCGGCATAATCATCCTGGATACCCGCCCTGATCTGAATATCCTGACCCAAAATGCCCTGTATGCTGCTGATCGGGTACTTATTCCGGTTAAGGATATGCCCAGCCTAGAGAACTGTAAGCATATTTTTGCCCTGTTTGATCAACGTGGGATTGATAAGAAGTCCCTGGCTCTGATTCCCTGTCTGATAGATAACCGGATTAAATATGATGGTCTGTTCAAGGATCAACGGACGTTACTACGGGCTTTTGCCATTAATCGCGGCTACCGTTGCATGGATACCTACATATCTAAAAGTCCGAAGGTTGAAAGTCTGAATACCAACCCTGACGGTAAAATTTATCCAATCATCAGCCATGCGAGAGAAACTGAGGTACATAACCAGTTTACCGAACTGGCACGGGATATTTTACATGGTTACAATCAGACAAAGGAACCACGGGCCTATCTGTATCATCAGTGGCAAACAGAGCAGGAAGGGCGCAAAAAAGAAGCCTTTCTTGCACGACTGGAAGGCGTCCTCCCCCACTGTGTGATTTGTGGAGGGCTGCACGAAGGTGAAGGTTCAAAAGGTTTTTACTTTGAAACAGCTGACCATACGTCCAGAGGATTTTTACACAGCGATTGTTTTACCGGTATGCTCTGTTCTATCCTTTATGATCTACATCCTCGCTCTGATCTGTATCAGCTTTCATTACAGATTGTTCGTGAGAGCGCGGGAGCATCAATTGCTGTATTCCGCCCCCTCTTGGATCAATCTGGACAGCCTCGACTGCATTTTCAACAACTGGATGCAAGCGGCACTCCCCTGCTTGAGCGGGAGCTTTCTCTGGATGGCTTTCTGGAAGGGGTATTTGATGGTATCAGAGATCAATTATTTCTGCTTTTGAATGAATCAATGACCGGCTACGATGGCACATTACGCGCCAGCTGGTTAGTGGTTCACCCGGTTGATGAAAAAAGACCTGAACAGGTGCTGCAGGATGCTGCATATCGCAGAATTCAGGATATGCACCGTTTAGTTTCAGAAATGACTGCTAACTGATCTTTACGATACAGTAGAAAGCCTCTCGTTACCTATGACAAATCTTATAACAGCTCAAGGTCTTAAACGTCTGCAGGATGAGTTCGAGTATCTTTGGCGGGTGGAGCGCCCCAAGGTGGTTCAAGGGGTGTCTGACGCTGCAGCAGAAGGAGATCGATCTGAAAACGCTGAATACATCTATGGTAAAAAGCGTTTACGAGAGATTGATCGCAGGCTTAAACAACTGGGAGGACGGTTGAAGGTGTTGGAAATTGCTCCCGCACCACCTGTTAATCCTACACGGGTAAGTTTTGGGTGCTGGGTTTCATACGAAGATATGGAAGGGAAGCAATATTGTTATCAGCTGGGCGGGCCGGATGAGTTTGATGTCAAACAGGGGGTCATTAGTATCGACTCACCGGTTGGTCAAGCCCTTTTACAAAAACAGGTTGATGATGAGGTCACCATCCGACGCCCCGGTGGCGACCTCACGGTTTATATAACAGATATTCGCTCTATTCGCGGTTAATTCCCTCTTTAAGAATTGCACTCGGTTTAAATGTCAGGACTCGTCTTGGTTCAATAGTGATGGATTCACCGGTCTGCGGGTTACGGCCACGACGGGCATTTTTGTCTCTGACCTCAAAGATGCCAAATCCAGATATCTTGACATTTTCTCCCTTTGCCAATGTTTCCTTGATCAGGTCCAACAAAGCCTCAACATGATCAGCAGCCTCTTTTTGCTTGATACCCAGTTCTTGATGCAGTTGTTTGGCCAGTTCTATCTTGGTCATGAACTCCTCCTTGAAACAGGTCTGCTGTCAGCAGCCCGAGTTTAGTGTTTCTTTATGGTGCAATAACCAATCTGGTTATCTTTACCAGCTTCACCCCTTTAGATTGCAGCTCAGGCAATGCCTTCGCCAACGTGGCAATTGTTATTGGATGAGGATGGCAAATGGCTATGGCGCGTCCGTTTTTGCGAGCACGGACAACAGCCTGATCCAATTGTCCTCTGATATAACCTTCATTTTGTTCATTATCCAGAAAAACATCACGTTTGGCTGAAGAGACCTTTAATTCAGCAGCCACCTTGAGTCCAGTTGTTTTAGGGGTTGTTATGCTGTCTATATAGAACAGACCATTTTCCTTCAGCACCTGCAATACAATACGCATCTTGTCAGAGTGTTCTGTGAAACCTGAGCCCATATGATTATTGGCCCCCACAGCCTGAGGCAGAATCTGAAGATAACTAAGCATTCTGTTACGCAGTTCTTCATCAGACTGTTCAAGTAACAGCCCATTGGACTCAAGACGGCGCTGGGGGTATTCCTTGGGCTGCATCGGCATATGCACAAGAATCTCAATTCCCTGTTCAGTTGCATAGGTAGCCACTGCACGGTCGTGCTTTAACCCGGGAATAATTGCAAAATTGATCGGTACCCTAATACCGGCAAGAGACCGTGCCTCAGCTAAAGAGCTGCCCATATCATCAACAATAATTGCAAGCTCTGCCTTACCGGCTGAAGGACGTTGAACAGGTGGAGGGACCAGCTGGTTTGGATGAATATCACCGGTATAGTAGTCTGATTGCGCTGGTTTTGGTTGCTCAACAGGTTTTACTACTGCTACTGGTGGGGGCACCGGTTTCGTTGCCGATGAGTGCACTGACTGAGGAGTAATCTGTTGAGGAACGTGCTTAGGCTTTTGAGCCTGTATTGCGTGCTGCTGATAGCGGTGCAGCCAATACCCTCCAATCATCAGAAGACAGATTGCAACAAGGAAAACGGCAAGGACGAAACCGCCCTTGCCGTTCTTTTTAAACCTGTTTGCACGTGGGGATGATTGCTTCAGGGACACTTAACGCTTCTCCGGCCCCATTTTCTTTAAAATATCCCATCCTTTGAGTAGGTCAAGGGCACGCACCAACTGGTAATCAACCTTAAGTGGATCAATTGTCTTTTTTGTATCAGCCGAGTCCTTGGCAGTATCTTTTGCTTCTTTTTTATCGTCAGCTTTTTTGTCACCGTCAGTATTTTCAAAGTGGTTTTCAAGATCTTTTTCACGAATAAACATGGATTCGCGACGTGTCGTTTCCTTAGGCATTTCCATCTGCTCTACCGCAATGTCAGGAGTGATTCCCTTAGCCTGAATTGAACGACCTTTTGGAGTAAAGTAGCGTGCAGTGGTCAGACGCAGGCCGGACTCGTCAGAAAGCGGAATAATAGTCTGTACAGAACCTTTGCCAA
>JAJTBI010000025.1 GCA_021286935.1 Geobacteraceae bacterium | reverse complement strand
TTGTAGAAGTAAAAACGCCCGCAGTTCTTGAACGATTGAGAAGCCCAACACCCACCTCTCTTGTAGTCCTTTGCTGAGAGAGGACCCCGGAACTGTCAAGGCCAACAAAACCAGCATCGAGGCGTTCCTGAGTCTGTCTTCTCAGGCTTTCCAAAGTGCCAGTAAGCAATATGATCAGCCTGTATCCAGCGTCAGCAGCCTTACAGCATAGGGCTGTGTATGTCGCTGTTTTTCCTGATTGAACGTCCCCCATGACGAGACCACGTCTCCGCCATCCTGAAGTCTTTTCTGGGTTACCCATCAAATCCAGAATTTCGTCTGTTACCTTATCAAGAGTACTTAATACTTTAGGTGGCCAGCTGTCTCTTTGCAGGTATTTTTCAAATCGGTTCCAGTAGAACGGATCAATGTCTGGTCGACGTGCAGGAAGCCAGGATTGGTGGTCTTCCATAACAGCACTGCCCATATCCATGTCAATTCTGAGCCTAGAATGCAGTTTGCGAACAAGCAGTTCCAGTTCGTTTTCATTGATTGGAAACATAGCCCTAAAACCATCCACTAAGTGCAGGATCTCGTCCTCTGTAGGTATTCGATCAGCATCAATCGTTACAACGACCGCGTTCTCAATTTTCTGTAAATTCTCAGTGGACATTTTTGAGTTCCTTGACAAGGCTAGCTGTAATCTGGGGATAGTCGCAGAATGGGTCAAGCATTGGAAGGCTGGTTAAAAGCCGTTCTTCTCCCCCCTCAATGCTACCGGCTGTGTGTAACAGGCATTGAGCTATCATCCTAAGTTTGTTTTCTATATCGGATTCTTCATAATTTCTGGGGTGATCGGAAGCCATATCTGCATACAGGGAGTCTGCTGGAAAAGTGCTTTCTATAGTATCCAAAAGAAGTTCAAGCGTATTCTTGCCCTCTTCATCAAGTGTTTGAGAGAAAGCGCTTATAATCGGGTGGGTTCGGTTTATAAGATAACTAATTCCATTTCTGCTCTCAATTCGGTTCCATGAGCGCACCAATTTACCATCGTTTGTTCTTCTGCCTCTAAAGGTGTAGACTCTACGGCTATTTCCAACAATTTTTTCTACTATTCTTTTTAGGTTCTGTCTTACTTCATCAGGAGGATGCGCCGCTGATTTTTTAATATCTAGCGTCCAGAGATGGTCTAGCGTATTGGGAATATCAACTCGAACCCGCGCGAGCTTCGAAAGTTCCTCCTGTTTCGTCAACCTGAACCATGTCCCCCATATTATAAGTCTCTTATTGCGGTATATATAGAACCCCTGGTTTCGCCTTAAACCCTCCTCACCCCCAGCCAAACTCAATTCATCTGGTGTTAATTTGCTTCGGTGCGGGAGTATGTATGGCTTTATCAAAACCGTGCTGTTTTCGACTGTAATAAATTCATCCTGAAGTGGCTCTGAACGACCAACTAAAAATGGGTCATATGTTGCAACAGGGTTGTTGTTTAGATGGATTTTGATTCTATTTATTCCTTGCTCGCCCAAAAGATATCTGTGAAACACCATTGCCAAATGCACCCTCACCAGATCCATTTTCTCTGTAAGGGCTTGATTGATATTTGGCTCCCCTGCAACTATTCTGTCTAGATTTTCCCATATTACAACAGTTCCTTTAGCCTGCTTAATAAGTTCATTGACAAGTGGCATTTCCGAAAGTTCATGCTGCTCTGGCACATAGATAATCCAGTCTTCACGCTCAGCAATAAGATCCAAGTCCCAGGTTCTCGCTGAAAGTTCACCATCTTTTAAACTTACAACCGTAAGCTTTCTGCACTGAGAAAGTGATGCTGTTTTAAGCCCCAGTCCAAATCTACCGAGATCATTGGCAGCTCTAATATCCCAAGGGTTTCTACTTCCGTGGCGCATCGCTCTGGTGAGATCATCTGGGCGCATGCCATAACCATCATCCAAAATTGCAACATACGGGTTATCATAAGGAGAATAACGAATCGTTATCCTACTAGCATTTGCAGAAATGCTATTGTCTATTAGGTCAGCTATGGCAGATTCAAGAGAGTAACCAATTGACCGCATTGATTCAATCAGTGATGGTGCATACGGAGCTACAACCAGTTCTGGCATAAACCTGACACCTTCCTCACCTGTAGTAGAGATTTTTTAATAGTCAAGTATGTGATGCTGGTACTTCTGTTATGGATGAAGCTGGAGCATTCACGATAAGGTTGGAAACAATATCAATCAAAATGTGGGTTGCCATTTTATTGCTACCCCGCATTGAACACTCCCAAACAATTACGACTTTCCAGCCATCTTTGACCAGATGATCAACATTTTTTGCGTCGTTTACCTTGTTACTTCCAATTTTTGCTCTCCAAAACTCATGATTGGTTTTTGGCAGTCTAAAAAGACTGCAGCTGTGACCGTGCCAGAAACAGCCGTTGATTAGCACTACGGCCTTAAATTTTCTGAAAACAATATCTGGTTTACCCGGTAGTTTTTTATCATGGAGCCGGTAGCGAAAACCTTTTTTAAACAGTTCTTTTCGAAGTAAAAGTTCAGGTTTTGTGTTCCTGCCCTTTATTTTTGACATTATTCTGCTTCTTGTCTCCTGATCTACGACATCGGCACACAAAGTCATGCCCTCTTCATAAAATCATGTACAATTTCAGCTATTTTATATGCAAGTAGAGGTGGAACCGCATTCCCAACCTGGGTATACTGCTGTGTTCGATTCCCACAGAAAAAATAATTGTCAGGGAATGTCTGAAGCCGGGCAGCTTCACGCACAGTCATACTTCTGCATTGTTTTGGATCAGGATGAATATAGTAGTGCCCGTCTTTGGAAATATGGCTGGTAATGGTGGTAGATGGTCGGCTTGCAAGCTGCACTCTAAAGCGGTCTTCAAAATGGCCAGTCCCGGCATTTTTATGTTTTGGATAAAGTTCATCAGGGTAGTCATGCAGCTTTGGAGACGAGTTCTTATGGGCCGCATAACATGAGGCAAACAGATAGCGTTGTATGTCTTCGAAGATATGTCCACGCGTGGAGTGATTACAGACACCTTTAAGCCTAGCATCAGAAAACCACCAGCTTAACGGATTATCCGATTTAGAATGATAGTTAATAAATTGATCCGAGCCTCTGCCATAACTGAATATTGGAATAGATGACAGCGTGCAGAGAATGTTTTTTTTAAGATTATCCCCGTACATCATCTCAACGGTATTGAGCCAAGGCATTTTTGCAATGCTTTTTATTCTGCTCTGCCATGCCAAATCGCTGTCCAGTTCACGAGAAAAGCCGCTTCTTAATTTGGGTAAATCAAAAAGCACATCCTTGGTTGTAACTTCTGTATCTGTTTTCAGCGTGTTAGGCATTATTGAAGCATAATCTTCTCTAATGCCTAACAAAATCACTCTGTGCCTAGACTGTGGAATCCCATACAACTCGCACTTGACTACATAATCTTCCGGCGACAGGCTGCCTGCTATGCCCTTTGAGGGGTGTTTCACCAGCGAATAAATGTGATATTTTAGTTTGCCATTTGGAAAGAGCGGAAAAGACGATGACGGATTTCTTAGATCTGAAAGAATGTACTCAAACAAGGGCGTGCCATTGGCTTTAGCTGAGAGAAGGCCTTTTACATTCTCCATGACAAACATTGGTGGTTGATGCTTGGCAAGTATTCTTAGATATTCCAGATAAAGAATACTCCTTTGGTCGTCCTCAAACCTGTAGTCTTTTTTGCCTGCATTTCTAGACCGCCCAATCAATGAATACGCTTGGCAAGGCGGTCCTCCAATAAGAACCCACTTCTCCTGATTTTTAACAATTTTTTCAATCTTTTGATCAAGTTCCGAATCTACTTGGGCACTTTTGCCCAATTCTAGCAAAATGGCTTCATTTGATGCCGCTTCATGCTGTTTGGGATGACGGCTGAAAAGGTCTTCCATCTTTATGGAACCGCGAAGAAAGTCGTAATAGTCTGAGGGCACCCCATTTGAGGAAAACTGTCGGAAAAAACTCCGTAGAAGTAGTGTCCTATGTGCTGCAGAATCTTTTTCAACAGATAGGCCAATCTTGAAGTACGACTTATTTTCTTTTTGCCCAAATGCAGTAAAGCCTTCGCCTAAACCACCAGGGCCGGCGAATATATCCACTACTGGAATCATTAGTTGATTTTTCCTCCTGATTGGCCAATCACGAATAATATATAGCTTTCTGTATACACCAGCACTGCCGTGTGGTCAAATCGTGGATTATTAACACCCCAATATGTGAGTAAAACTTTTATACACTTATGGTGTGTCTAAATATGTCCTTTACAGATGAGCTCCTTGCAAAATGTCATGAGGAAGGCTGGATACAAGGCGCACAGCGCGCAGCGACTGCGACATAACAGATAGTTAGGTTAAGAAGCGAGCACCGAGCAACGCAGTAGACGGCCTCCGCAGTAGTTTTGCAAGAGGCTCAGATTAACGCTCATAATTGGTTATAATCTTAGCTTGCCCTGGCTGTCATGCCTGTCACGTCATTTTTAAAAATTGATTTTGAAGACCAGTAGTTCTGACAATATGTAGCCGGTTCCGAACTCACTTATTACCCCTGACAGCTATGACATATAGGACAATCCAGTATTGATAAGCCTTGAGAGTGTCCTGGACAGATAATTGACCAGGACACCTCCTAGACAGTTTAAGCAGCCAGTCTAAGATGCTGCTGGTCTTCAGGCAAGCAGCGAGCAGGTATGTTCCTGGCACGCTGCTTTACAAGTGGTACTCTATCATCCTGTGCCGCATTCACCAGTTTAAGCATGCCGCTGTTGTTAATCACCAAAATGCGTTTTTTGCCGTATCCACCGATGTATGTGGTGGTTTTTTGCTGTTCGTCCTCATCAAGGTACTTTTGGACTGCCAGACTGTAATTACTGATTCCAAGCAGTCTGCAGTCTGTGCTGCTTCGTAACCAAATAAATATATTGTAAATTTTGTCATTTTTATTCTCCATTTCATTTTTAAAGAGGCCGGGAGCACCGGCCCCTGAATTGTTATGCATTTTTAACAAGATCCAGAATTGAGTCTTTCCAGCGAACCTGCGGTTCATGCAGTAGTTCCGCATACAGAGCCAGCATCTCATCTGCTGACTGAAGAGATTTAATCCGTTCAAGCTGCTGACGGTCCTGATCAGTTACCAGATTGAACCGCTTATCCATATCATTCATCATGCCGAGCCAGATGGTTCCGTTAGTCAGCGGCAACAGCTCCCTGAAGGTTGCTATGGCATCTTCTCTGCCAGCAAGCATGGGTTCCATACTGACACTGGTTTGATACCCCTGCTCGGTTGCATAGGCTAATCTTGTTGTAATTTCGCAACTCATGGTTTACTCCTTACGAATCTGGATTCTGCTAGGGATGCTGGCCAGCATTGTCCTTCGCTATGAGTACATCAAACCATAGATATCAACACGTTGCACTCGAGGAAGCTTAAATGACTTTCGTGAAAGTACTGGGACAGTTTTGTGGGGGATGATTCTGAAAAATCAGGGGGTACGCAGGGGATATACGGGCTAGGTCAAATAAGTATTATTATCATTTTTCTCCATCAAGAGACTCAAGGAACAGCTCTACCACTGTTTCACTGTCAGATTTTGCCAAACGTATGCCGCTAGATGCTAGAACCTTGATCAGCTCATTTTTATTAAGATTGTGGTTGTCATCACTTAGTGCGGATATGTTTTCTTTGGTGAGATAGATGGCAGCCTTTACCATATTATCACGAACCGATGTTTGAGGACGCCCTTTGGTAATCATATTGTCAAGGCATTCACGCGCAGATCTAAATATCTTTTCTTTTGAATCTTGGATGAGATTATGATGTGACACCGACGCTAGGTGTTCCTTGAAAATCTGTTCAAATTGCTCATTTGTAGGCTTGTTTCTCTGGGCAATATCGGTGACAAATTTAATAAGCATCTCAGTGAAATCTGAAAGCATTTTATCAGCTGGCATTTCAACTGTATTTTGCTTTAAGTTTACAGGTAGATCTATTTGATTAAATCTGTAAAATTCAATTGGGACGAGAATATCCTTCTTGGTTGCCCAAAGGGTGAAGCTGTGAATATTGATGTCAAGGTTGGCACGAATATCATAGACTGTTGAAAAGTCATCCTGATTCACGCCAAATGCATATAAAGTTTCCTGAAGATCTCTCAGCTCTTCCATCTCTGCTGTTGCGGTGCGTTTTGAGGAGATGATATCTCCGGCATCTATGGCATTATCCATCAACTCTCTGAGGATCTTAATTTTGGTGCTCAATCGCTCAAGATACTGATCTTTCGATTCAATCAGGTATGTGCCGTCTTCATGTTCATTCTGAACCCAATGAAAAGCAACAAGTCTCAGTAGCTCACAATAGCGCATATCTGATAGTTGGGCAGCAGCTGCAAAATTGATAATGGGAAATGTAAAAGGCTGCTCGCTCATCCACCAACCTCCTAGCTTTATGCGTAAACTGTGTCTTGCTTGAAAGATAACACCTTTGCCCCAATTTTCAAGCCTTCCAAATAATCAGCCCACTGCTGCATCATTCTCTTACGCTCTTCCAAATGTGCTGTACGGTTATACGCCCGTCCATTTGGATCTCGCACTGCATGGGCTAATTGATGTTCAATAAAATCCGGTCTGAATCCCAATACCTCATCAAGAATGGTTCTTGCCATAGCACGAAAACCGTGTCCGGTCATTTCATCGGAAGTATACCCTATACGTCGCAATGCCGCATTTATCGTATTGTCAGACATTGGCCGAATATTGGTTCGGATAGAAGGAAACAGGTATTTACTGTTTCCGGAAAATGGTTGCAGTTCTTTCAAAATAGCAATGGCTTGCCTGGATAGCGGTACAAGGTGGGATTCTTTCATTTTCATGCGATGAGCCGGGATACTCCACTCGGCTTTTTCAAGATCAAATTCTGACCATTCAGCCTGACGCAACTCTCCAGGTCGGACGAAAACCAGCGGTGCCAGCCGTAATGCGCTTCTCACGACAAATGATCCCTTGAAGTCATCAATAGCTCTGAGCAGTGGCCCTACATCTTTGGGGTCTGTAAGAGCCGCTAGATGCTTTTTTCTGGTTCTTCCAAGGGCATCCTTTAGGTCAGACGAAACATCTCGTTCTGCCCTGCCTGTTGCAATGGCATACCTGAATATCTGACCGCAATTCTGCTTGACCCTATGTGCGGTATCAACGGCTCCCCTATCTTCGATTCTACGAAGCGTAGCAAGCAGCTCAGGAGCTTTTAACTCGGCAATGGGACGTTGACCAATCCAGGGAAAAAGATCCTTCTCAAGGCGAGCCTGTACTTTTTCTGCATTGGATGCAGACCACATGGGCGAAAACTTTTGAAACCACTCACGGGCAACAACTTCAAAACTATTCAAATCTGATTCAGTACGTGCAGCCTTCTGTGCTTTTCTCGCATCTGCTGGAGAAATACCGCTGGCTATCTGCCTTCTGGCCTCATCCCGTCTCTCTCTTGCATCAGCCAGAGAGACTTCGGGATATGTTCCAAATGACATCCTTACTTCCTTACCACCTACTTTGCTCCTGAAGTGCCAATATTTACCTCCGGTTGGCAGCACAAGCAGACAAAGCCCCTTGCCATCAGCAAGAGTGTATTGCTTTTCTTTTGGTTTAGCAGACTTAACTTGAAGATTGGTGAGCAGCATACTATACCCCTTTCGGAAAAAGTGGATAGAAGCCGTGAATGAAAGTAGATATATCCACCTTTATATCCACCATACAGATGGCGGATTTTAAAGAGGAAATCTCATCATAATTTTTGAAAGGTGGATAGAAGCGAATGACAGTAGTGGATATATCCACCTTTCTATCCACATTTATGCTGGATAGTACTGTATCACGTGGGACATGCCTGGACAATAGACAAAGAAAAAGCCCTTGATTTACAAGGGCTTTTGGTCTTGTCCGGATCTCTCTGGACTTTGAAATGGTGGGTGAAGAGGGGATCGAACCCCCGACATCCAGCTTGTAAGGCTGGCGCTCTCCCAGCTGAGCTATTCACCCAAATCTACTATTTAAATGGCGGGGTTGACGGGGCTCGAACCCGCGACCTCCGGCGTGACAGGCCGGCACTCTAACCAACTGAGCTACAACCCCTAATAATCTGTTGCAACGTGAAACCGGTTCTGCTTACTTACCGTTTACTGCTTCCTTCAAGGTTTTACCAGGCTTGAACTTGGGCACGGTAGCAGCAGCAATGTTAATCTTCTTGCCGGTTTGTGGGTTCTGGCCTTTACGTGCAGCACGCTTGCTGGTGCTGAAGGTACCAAAGCCAACCAGGCTGAGCTTATCGCCCTGCTTGAGGCAGCCAGTCACAGCGGAGACAAATGCAGCAACAGCTTTTTCAGCCTCTACTTTTTTCAGACCAGCTTTTTCAGCAACGGCAGTAATCAGTTCAGCTTTTGTCACGTTACACCTCCATAAGAGATTGGTTAGGGAAGAATCAAAGAGAAGAAGTTTTTACCAATGCTATTTAAAACTGTCAAGCACTTTTTTCAGCATTTATGCGACTGCAGAGCTTGCTGACTGATCATAGACCAGTAAAGGCCGCTCCTTGTGGTAGATTACATCCTCACTGATAACAACTTCACGCACTGTGTTTTGTGAAGGAATCTCATACATTACGTCCAGCATAGCCCCTTCAAGAATGGCTCGCAGACCGCGTGCGCCGGTATTACGCTTTAACGCTTCCTTAGCAATACTTACCAGTGCACCGTCGGTAAAACGCAACCGGACACCTTCCATATCAAACAGTTTCTGATACTGCTTGGTAAGGGCATTTTTCGGCTCTGTCAGGATTTGCACCAATGCTTCTTCATCCAGCTCGGTTAAGCTGGCAAGCATCGGCAATCTACCAACAAACTCGGGAATATACCCGTATTTAAGCAGATCTTCAGGTGTTACCTGCAACAACAGTTCACCGGCTTTCTTTTCCAGTTTTTTCTTAACATCAGCACCGAATCCCAAAGTTTTTTTGCCGATCCGTTGCTGAATGACTCCATCCAACCCGGCAAAAGCACCACCGCAGATAAAAAGAATATTGCTGGTATCAACCTTGAGAAATTCCTGCTGCGGATGTTTGCGACCACCCTTGGGTGGAATACTGGCTACCGTACCTTCAATAATTTTAAGCAGCGCCTGCTGGACACCTTCGCCGGATACATCACGGGTTAGTGAGGGTGATTCAGCTTTACGGGCAATTTTGTCAATCTCGTCAATATAGACAATGCCCTTTTGGGCACGCTCAACATCATAGTCAGCAGCCTGCAGCAGGCTCAGGATGATATTCTCTACATCTTCACCGACATAGCCAGCTTCAGTAAGGTTGGTTGCATCAGCAATGGCAAACGGCACCTTCAGCATCCGGGCCAGAGTCTGAGCCAGCAGGGTCTTACCTGAACCGGTTGGTCCCAGGATCAGGATATTACTCTTCTGCATCTCAACATCACCCGGCTTGGCGGGACGTTCGATCCGCTTGTAATGATTGTACACTGCGACCGACAAGACTTTTTTGGCGGTTTCCTGACCAATGACATACTCGTCAAGAAACTCCTTAATTTCTTTGGGCTTGGGAAGTTTGGTGACATCCGGTCCCAGAGCATCTTCCATGCGGATTTCTTCTGCTATGATATCGTTGCACAGTTCAATACATTCATCGCAGATATAGACTGCCGGACCGGCAATCAGTTTTTTTACTTCATCCTGGCTCTTGCCACAAAAAGAGCAGGTCAGGTGATGTTGGGATGTGTCTCTTCGACTCACGTTAGTCACCTCCCTCTGGACGACGGGACATAACAGCATCAATCAGACCGTAATTCTGGGCCTCTTCAGCTGACATGAAAAAGTCACGTTCCGTGTCCCGTTCCAGACGTTCCAGAGGCTGTCCTGAAAGGTCAGCCAGTAACTGGTTCAACTCCCGCTTCATACGCAGAATTTCTTCAGCCTGAATCATGATATCGGTAGCTTGGCCGCGCGACCCGCCTGATGGTTGATGGATCATAATGCGGGCATGGGGCAGTGCAAAACGCTTACCCTTCTCACCAGCAGTCAGGAGCACCGCTCCCATGGAAGCTGCCTGACCGATACAGATGGTGGAAACCGGCGCCTTGATGTAATTCATGGTGTCAAGGATCGCCATACCGGCAGTAACGACACCGCCAGGTGAGTTGATGTAGAGATGGATATCCTTGTCCGGATCTTCTGCTTCAAGAAACAGCAATTGAGCAATGATCAGGTCTGCGACCGGGTCATTAATTTCACCTCCCAGAAAGACAATCCGCTCTTTCAGAAGTCGTGAATAGATATCATAGGCCCGTTCACCGCGACCGCTCTGCTCAACCACCATAGGTACATACATGGAGATAAATCCTTTACTCTGCAGCAACAGGAGCGTTTAACTCTGCAGCATCCACTTCGGTAACAACTGCATTTTCAAGCAGGAAGGCGATGGCCTTGTCTTCCTTGATTTCTGCTACCATTGAGTTGCGAGCGTTTGCCTGGGAGGCATAGAACTCTTTGATGCGACCGAGCATATCTTCGTTGCCTGCGGCAATCTGAGTATAACGTGCTTCAAGATCAGCATCTTCAACAGCAATATTCTCTTTTTCAACCAGCGCCATAACCAGCAGGCCGCCTTTTACCTTCTGAGCAGCTTCACCCCAGAAACGCTGTCTGAAACCGTTTTCATCAAGTCCCATCATTTCAAGGGACATGTTCTGACTCTTCAAGCGGTTCTTTAAGTTTTCCAGCATGAAATCTGTCTGACGACGAACCATTGAATCAGGAACTTCAATAGGATTTTTTTCGATCAACGCGTCAATAACACGGGTCTTGAGATCAGTCTTGATCCGCTCAAGCTCCTGTTGTTCACGCATTTCAGCCAGCTTTGTCCGCATGTCAGCGATGGTCTCAAAATCACCAAACTGCTGAGCAAACTCATCATCCAGTGCAGGCAGTTCTTTTTTCTTGATTTCTTTCAGGGTAACGGTAAAGACACCGGGCTTGCCGGCAATCTCTTTATTTGGATTATCATCCGGCATGGTCACAGTAATGTCTTTGGTTTCACCCAGTGACATGCCCAGCAGACCTTCTTCCAGACCAGGCAGCAGGCGACCGTTGCCAACTTCTACTGAGGCATCCTTGCCGCTGGTCTCTTCTTCCGGAAAACCAGGTACCGCAAAAGAGAAGTCAACCGTCAGAACCATTCCCTTTTCAACGCTACCCTCTTCAACCGGTGCCAGTTGGGCCATATTCTCGCGCATACGCTCAATTTCGCCCTCAACTGCCTGCTCATTAGCGATGTAACGCTCCTTCTTAACCTGCAGCCCCTTGTACTCACCAAGCAGAATCTGCGGCATGATCTCAATCAGGGCAGAGTATTTGAAGGGAGTCCCCTCCTCTACCATGGCGATATCATCAATCATCGGGGCATCAACCGGCTCAAGCTTGTGCTCTTCCAATGCCGGGAAAAGGGTCTGCTCGTACAGGCGCCGCATGACTTCATCCTGCATGGCATTACGATAAAACTTTTTGACCATCTGCATCGGGGCCTTGCCTTTACGGAAACCGGAAAGGGTGGCTTTCTTCTGAATGCCAGCAAATGATTTTTCAATTTCTGCATTTACCCGCTCAGCAGGAACTTCAACACTTATCTTGCGTTTAACCGAGTTGATCTCTTCTATCTGAACCTGCATCACTGTTCCTCGCTTGCGTGGGATGAAATTTAAATGGTGCGAGAGAGGAGACTTGAACTCCTATACCTTGCGGTGCCAGATCCTAAGTCTGGTGCGTCTGCCAATTCCGCCACTCTCGCAGTTTTGAATTGTTTAAATTAAGTGAAATACCTGGTTTCGTCAAGGTAATTTCTAAAACAATTCCATTTGCGCCTCTGATTCTGTTGTATTCCTGCGCCTTTGTCTACCTGCTTCAGGCTTTTCAAGCAACTCGGCAGGTAGTTCAGAAACAAATCGGGATAACTCCCGCGCCCCCTGCCCCATCCAGCCTCTATACCCTGAGGCGGTCAGGATTACCCGCTGTTTTGCACGGGTCAGCCCGACATAAAAGAGACGTCGCTCCTCTTCTACGTTGGGGGTACCCATCAAGGTGCAGGGAAACATCCCCTCTTCTAGTCCGGTCATGAAGACGACCGGGAACTCCAGACCTTTTGAGCTATGGCAGGACATTAACGCAACCGCTTCTGCCCGCTGATCATAGACTGTTGCAGTGGCATACTGCTGCAGGTGATGGCTAAAGGCGGCCAGGTCAGTTCCGAATCCCTCTGCTAGATGTAACAGTCGGTCAACAGCATCATCAGATTCCAGAGAAAACACTGGCAGAGCCAGACGCAGAGCCGTTGCAATTCCCTGTGTCGTTGCAGCCAGTTGAAACTGATCAAGCGTGGTTATCAGAAGTCTGAGCGCCTTACCTGTTGCCGGTGTGTGATCGCATGCTGCTGCAAGCCCAGGGAAGTCACCTTTAAGTGGCAGTTCTGATTCGAGCCGATCAAGGGTGGTTGCACCAACACCTTTAAGGGCGCCAAACAGGCCCAGCCATAGGGCTATTTCATCACAGCCATCTGCTGCCTGCAGTAATTGATACAGAGGTCGCAACTTTGTCTCCATGTAGAAGGGAGTTGCTCCCACCAGCTGATACGGTATGCCGCGTCTGGCAAGCGCTTCTGCCAGTTCTTCTGCCTGTCGCCCCAGCCGGAACAGAATGGCAAAATCAGCAAAACTTAACCCATCTGTCGGAACGGCATTGCCACTTCTACCAGTGCTGCGGGAAAAACTATCCACTCCCCCAATTAACTCTTCAATCCGTCTGACAATCAGCTCAGCTTCTGAACCTGGTGAGAGCGTACGGTGGAATTCAATCGCACCATCAAGGCAGTTATCAGCAGCTGTGAGCGGCAGTCCACTGCAGATCAGGTTGCGGCAGATCAGGCTGCCTGCTGCCTGTACAATTTTTTTGGGCAGCCGGTAGGTAGTCTTGAGCGGCAACAAAACCGTACCGGGCACCTCAGCAAAGCGAAAGAAATAGCGAAGATCTCCTCCTCGGAAACCGTAAATGGCTTGGTCAGGGTCACCAATGGCAAAGACCGTTGCCTGTTCTGCCAATAGCTGAACAAGGTCGTATTGGGAACGATTCAGGTCCTGAAACTCATCCACAAACAGGTGCTGCACATTTTGCTGTACCCGCTGCTTGAACGATTGGTCCGCATTCATCAACTGCACACAGACCGGAATAATGGCATCCAGATCAAGGGCGTTCAGGCGTACCAGTTCATCCACGTAGAGCTTGGTCTCTTCTGTTAATGTCAGTTGTATACCGGAACAGTGGGCGGCGATTGCGTTGGTGATTCTGCTTCGCTCAGCAACACCTCGATCAGCGTACAATCTCTTTAACAGCCGCTGGCGGCTTTCCGGGCCAACCACGGTCAGCCCTGGATTGTCCTGACGCAACTGTTCAAGACAAAACTTATGGAACGTGCCAATGAACAGGCTGTTTGCTGCTTCGCCACACATTTTCAGCAACCGTCCCTGCATTTCTTCAGCGGTACGGGTTGTAAAGGTGATGGCAACAATCCGGCTGGGGTCAGCACCTTGCTCAAGAAGACGTTGCAGACGAGACACCAGGGTAAAGGTCTTGCCGGTACCTGGTCCAGCAGCCACCAATACACGTCGGCCATCAGCCTGAATGGCTGTCTGTTGCTCTGGGTTCGGACCGGTTGGCTTGAGTGCAGCAGGTTCCGTTTTTGGGGCGTGCGGTTCATGCTGCTTTGGCAATGGCTCTAAAACTGCTTTCTTACGGTTTCTGGGAGGACGTTGCTCACCGAACAGTCCCCCCTGCCCTTCCAGTTGCGTCAATTCACCTTCCTCAAACAGCCGAATCACGCCAAATTCACCATCATAGCCAGGCTGCCGAATAACCGTACCTTCACGCATCCGCTTAACCGCTTCAGCCAGGAGCGGTTCATAATGGTTGATCTGTTCCAGATCCGCATGCAACAGCAGATTGAATTCTGACCCGAACTGAGACAAGACGCGACCATACTGATGAATAACCTGCTTGGATGAAGGACCAACCTGAAGTAGTTCTCCAAGTATTTCCGGCAACGGAATCAGGGAATAGAAACCAGGGGCATTGTCGCGATACACCGGATTTTCACGGTCTGCCAGTTCCAGTACCCGGTGATGTACCCCCACGGTAACCGGTTTGCCGCAGACTGGACAAAGATTGTTCAAATGACGGGTTTCATGGGGATCCAGGCATACCTTGCAGTCGCGGTGACCATCAAAATGGTATTTGCCTTCCTCAGGGAAGAACTCAACCGTACCACAGAAAGTATCGCGCTTGTTTTGCTTCAGGGCATCACGCAAGGAAAAGAAATCAAAACCTGTGTTGAATAGATTTGCCTCGCGCCCCAACTTTGACGGAGAGTGACAGTCTGAGTTGGAGATCAGGGCACAATGATCCAGCCCGGAGATCAGACGATTCATATCAGGATCAGAGGAGAGCCCGGTTTCCAAAGCAAATATATGGTTACTCAAGTCTCCAAAACACTCTTCAATACTGTCAAAGCCTGATTTGGAACCAAACAGAGAGAACCAAGGGGTCCAGATATGTGCTGGCACCATAAAGGCGTCGCTTGAACATTCCAGCAGGATCTCCAGCAGGTTACGGCTATCCAGCCCCAGGATGGGACGGCCGTCCGAGACTATATTGCCGATACCGGACAGTCTGGCATTCAGACGTTCAACCGAGGCAAAATCTGGCAGATACAGCAGATTATGTACCTTGCGGGTAGCGCCGCCACGCTTGTAAATCGAACTGATTTCGGCAGACAGCAGAAAACGTACCGGAGTGTCTTGTTGTATCACCTCAGGCAGGATATCAGGAATGGCCTTTTCATCTTTCAGACGATACAGACCTGGTTCTGCGGGCTCCAACTGTTCTTTTAATAGCTTGAACCAGGCAGAATGGGTACAATCACCGGTGCCAATAACCTGAATTCCTTTCAGGCGAGCCCAGGCAGCCAGACCTGCCGGGCTGCTGTCCGGACTGGTGGCCCGTGAAAAGGGCGAATGAATATGCAGGTCAGCAATATAGTTCATGATTGGTGTGCCAGAAGAGTGATAATCGGCCAGTCGGCCTCTGCCCAGTCAAGGGTTGGCAGCTCATGGGGTGCAAGCCAGCTGGCAGCACTGTGCTCATGAAGAACCATACTGCCCTGCAGGTTATCACAAAGAAAGGGATAGAGTGTTACGGTAAACGTCGGATACTGATGGGTAACCGTTTTCAGCCCCTGCCCTACCCTGACAATTATGCCAAGTTCCTCCAAAAGTTCCCGCTGCAGACACTGCTCAGGTGACTCCCCAGCTTCCAGTTTGCCGCCAGGGAATTCCCACTTGTGCGGCAACGACATGGTTGCAGAACGCTGGGTGGCCAGAATCAGTCCGTCCTTTTTTATAATGGCACAGGCAACATGAATATGGGGTATCAGATCAGTCATGGCACTACCTGTATCATACTGCATGCTGGGCGACAATCAGGGAAAACAAAAGCCCGGCAACAAAGGTCACCGGGCTTTTGTAGAGGATGTAAATTGCAGACTATTTCAGACGGTTAGCATACAGCGGGAACTTCTTCATCATCTCATTAACCCGCTTCTGGATACCGGCCAGGGCCTCGTCATTGCCGATATTGGCAATGGCGTCGGCAATAAATCCGGCAACCTGTTCCATCTCAGTCTCTTTCAGACCGTGGGAGGTACAGGCTGGCGTACCAACCCGAATACCGGAGGTAACAAAAGGAGAACGGGTTTCAAACGGCACGGTATTCTTATTAACCGTAATACCGGCCTTGTCCAGTGCCTCTTCAGCAGCCTTACCGGTAATCTCGGTGCCGGTGAAGTTGATCAGCATCAGGTGGTTGTCTGTACCACCTGAAGTCAGTTTAAACCCTTTTGCCATCAGGCATTCTGCCAGCTTGGCAGCGTTCTTGACGATCTGCTGCTGATAGGTCTTGAACTCAGGCTGTAATGCTTCTTTAAAGGCAACCGCCTTGGCCGCAATCACATGCATCAACGGTCCACCCTGAATACCAGGGAAGATCTGGGAGTTAATGGTTTTGGCAAACTCTTCACGGCAGAGAATCATACCGCCACGGGGACCGCGCAGAGTCTTGTGGGTGGTGGTGGTAACAAACTCGGCATAGGGAACCGGGTTGGGGTGTACACCGGCTGCAACCAGACCGGCAATGTGGGCCATATCAACCATTACCTTGGCGCCAACCTTGTCAGCAATGGTACGGAAGGCCGGAAAGTCAATGATGCGGGGATAGGCGCTGGCGCCAACCACGATCATCTTTGGCTTGTGCTCCAGTGCCAGACGCTCAACTTCATTGTAATCAATGGTTTCGGTGTCGGGCGAGACGCCGTAAGGTACCACTTTGTAGAAACGTCCTGAGAAGTTAACCGGGCTGCCATGGGTCAGGTGACCGCCATGGGAAAGGTTCATCCCCAGGATGGTATCGCCTGGTTGGCAGACCGCATTGTAGACTGCCATATTGGCCTGTGAACCGGCGTGGGGCTGTACATTGGCATGATCGGCACCAAACAGTTCTTTGGCACGCTCAATGGCAAGATTTTCAACCACATCCACATGGTGACAGCCGCCATAGTAACGCTTGCCTGGATATCCCTCGGCGTATTTGTTGGTCATCACGCTGCCCTGGGCCTCCAGAACAGCCTCGGATACAAAGTTTTCAGAGGCGATCAGCTCCAGGTTGTATTCCTGACGCTCGGTTTCATGCTGAATCGCTTCAGCAACTGCTGGGTCAAACTGGGAGAGAATTGACATCGTTCAGGCTCCTTATCTGGTGTATACGGTTAGTACAAAAACGAAACGGGACTTTTGCAAGTCCCGCTTGATGGTATAGTTGTTAACAGACCTTACTGACAGCTCTTTTTTTCAATTGCAGCAATCTTGTCAAGACGGCGCTGGTGACGGTCGCCTTCGTAAGATGCGTCCAGCCAGGCAGCCACACAGGCTTCTGCTGTCTCTACTGTCAGGATGCGGCCCCCAAGGGCAAGGATATTGGCATTGTTATGCTGCTTGGCCAATTCAGCCATTTGAGGCGTGGTAACCAGGGCAGCCCTGATACCGGGTACCTTGTTGGCTGCTATGGAAATGCCGATACCGGTGCCGCAGATCACAATACCTGCATCTGCCTCACCATGCACCACCAACAGGGCCACTGCTTCAGCAAATTCAGGATAATCAACCGAATCTGTTGAATAGGTACCAGCGTCAGCCACCTCAATATCTCTGCCCTGCAGAAACGGGATCAGGGCCTGCTTTAATTCAAATCCGCCGTGGTCAGAACCGATGGCAATCTTCATTGCTAGACCCTCTTGAACAGCAAGGTGGCATTGGTACCGCCAAAGCCCAGTGAGTTGCTCATGACATAATCCACCTTGGCTTCACGGGCCTTGTTGGGCACGTAGTCAAGATCACAGGCAGGATCAGGCTCTTCATAGTTGATGGTGGGCGGAATGATATTCTTATCCAGCACCATACAGCTGATAACTGCCTCAAGACCACCGGCAGCACCCAACAGGTGACCGGTCATGGACTTGGTGGAAGAAACCATCAACTTATAGGCATGATCGCCAAAGACTGATTTGATGGCCAGTGACTCATTCAGATCGTTGAATGGGGTCGAGGTGCCGTGGGCGTTGATATAACCAACCTGCTCCGGATTGACACCGGCATTCCTGAGTGCCATCTTCATGCAACGGGCAGCACCTTCACCACCATCTGCAGGTGCGGTCATATGGTAGGCGTCACCAGTCAGGCCATAACCAACCACCTCGGAATAGATCTTTGCACCACGGGCCTTGGCAGATTCGTACTCTTCGAGAATGACGATACCGGCGCCTTCCCCCAGAATAAAACCGTCACGGCCTTTTTCAAACGGGCGGGAGGCACGTTGGGGATCATCGTTATGGCTGTCTGACAATGCCTTCATCACGGCAAATCCACCAATTCCCAGCGGCGTTACGGTTGATTCAGTACCACCGGCAATCATGGCATCTGCATCACCACGCGCAATCATGTGGTAGGCATCACCAATGGAATGGGTACCGGTTGCACAGGCGGATACAGAAGAGAGGTTCGGACCCTTGGCTCCATATTTGATAGAGATATGGCCGGGGGCCAGGTTAATGATCAACATCGGGATAAAGAAGGGAGAGATCTTTTTGTAGCCACCTTCCATCAAGGCAGTGTGATATCTCTCAATGGTAGGCAGACCACCAAGGCCGGCACCAACCAGTACCCCGACCTTCTCAGCATTTTCATCCGTGATCTGCAGACCGGAATCTTCCATGGCAAACTGGGCTGCAGCCATGGCGTATTGAATAAAGAGATCCATCTTCTTGATCTCTTTTTTGTCAATAAACTGCTCGGCATCAAAATCCTTCACCTCACCGGCGATTCTAACCGGCAGGGAACTGGCGTCAAATCTGGTGATACGGTCAATGCCGGAGCGGCCATTAATCAGGCCATCCCAGTTTTTCTGATTGCCGGTTCCTAACGGGGAAACGGCACCCACACCGGTAACGACGACTCTTCTCATCTGTAAACTCCCATTCATAGTGGGTCTGGTAAAAAAGGAAAAGAGGGGACCAGTCCCCCCTTTTCAATCCTGCCGGTCTTCAGTCAGATCCTAGGTGTGCTCAGTGATGTAATCGATAGCATCCTGGACGGTCTGGATCTTCTCAGCATCTTCATCGGGGATTTCGATGTCGAATTCCTCTTCAAGAGCCATAACCAGCTCAACGGTGTCAAGGGAGTCTGCACCCAGGTCATCCATGAAGGATGCCTCAGAAACAGCCTGTGCCTCGTCAACTCCCAGCTGCTCGGCAATAATTTCTTTTACTCTTTTCGCTACATCAGACATCGTACACCTCCGTGTGATATAAACCGTTGCTGGTTTTGTTTTTGAAAACGTCTCTGCTTCTTAGCAAACAGAAACGACAAATGTCAAAGCAATTTTTCAGCAGATTGGAGCAATATCCAACTTGCTGATATTACACTACATATACATGCCACCATTAACTGCCAGCACATGACCGGTGATGTAGCCGGATGCCTCTGACGCCAAAAAGACAACCGCATTGGCAATATCATCGGCAGAACCGAGCCGCTCCAGAGGGATCTGGGCTGCCAGCTCGCCGCGTATTTTATCGGACAACGCATCGGTCATGGCAGTGGCGATAAAGCCGGGAGCAACAGCGTTAACGGTAATATTCCGCTTGGCCATTTCACGGGCATTGGACTTGGTCAGGCCGATCAGACCTGCCTTGCTGGCGCAGTAGTTGGCCTGTCCGGCATTGCCCATCTGGCCCACAATTGAGGCAATATTGATAATCCGGCCATAGCGCTGCTTGCTCATCACCTTGAAGGCGGTACGGGTACAGACAAAGGCACCTTTCAGGTTAACGCTCAGCACGGCATCCCACTCTTCATCCTTCATCCGCATGATCAGGCCGTCACGGGTGATGCCTGCATTATTGACCAGGATGTCTACCCGGCCAAAGGCCTCAACAGCGGCATCAATCATCCGCTCAACGTCAGCGGTAACGGTTACGTTACCAACCACAGCAAGGGCCTTGGCGCCGGTTGCCTGCAGCTCTGCAACGGTCGCATCAGTGGCGGCCTGATCCATATCCATGGCAACAATGGTGGCACCTTTAGCAGCCAGTGCAAAGGCTATACTTTTTCCAATTCCCCGTGATGCGCCGGTAATAACGGCTACTTTTCCTTGTGGCATAGTCTGTCTCCTCTAAAATAAACTATCAGGATTGCTTGTCTGCAAAGGTTGCCTTCAGCTCTGCTTCAGTTACGACCTTGCCGTCAACCAGGGCCTTGGCGTTGAAGAACCAGATGCCACGCTTGCATCCAGTGGCCTCAATCTCAAAACGGATCTGATCTCCCGGCATAACCGGCTTACGGAATCGGGCGTTATCAATGCCGGTAAAATAGGTAACCTTATCACGAACCGATTCATCCGACTGATAGGCAAGAATACCGGCCACCTGAGCCATTGCTTCAATAATCAGAACTCCCGGCATAACCGGATGCCCGGGAAAATGACCAGGAAAAAACGGTTCATTGATGGTGACGTTCTTCAGGCCGACAATCTTCTTGCCAACTTCAATCTCAAGAATACGATCCACCATCAGGAATGGATGACGATGGGGCAATATCTTCATAATCTGATTGATATCAAGCATAGGTACTCCCCTCCTTTGCAACAGGAATCAGGCAGCTGCTTTTACACCGGCAGTGTCTTCAATATTGGTCAGACTCATCTCTTTGTTGATCCGCTTGACTAAACCGGTCAACACTTTGCCCGGTCCGATCTCAACAAAACGGTTTACCCCTTGATTGATCATGGCATGGACAGACTGTTCCCACTTAACCGGCGCACAGACCTGGGCCACCAGCAGTTCGCGTACCCGGCCAGCATCCTGGTTAGCCGTAGCTTCAACGTTGGTAATAACCGGCAGGGACAGCGGATGCACCACCACGCAATCAAGTACCTCTTTCAGGCGATCGGCAGCAGGTTGCATTAAAGCGCTATGGAATGGAGCACTTACCGGCAGCAGCATGGCCTTGCGGAACCCTTTGGCCTTGGCAAGCTCAATGGTGCGATTCACAGCAGTTGCATGTCCGGCAATCACGATCTGTCCAGGGGAGTTAAAGTTTGCCGGAGCAACCACTTCACCCTGAGCCGCCTCTGCACAGATGGCAGCCAGTTCATCAGCCTCAATTGAAAGCATGGCTGCCATGGCCCCGACACCAACCGGTACTGCCTCCTGCATAAAGGTACCGCGGGAGCGCACGGTCTTGGCTGCATCAGCCAGAGACAAGGCTCCACTACAGACCAGGGCGGAATATTCACCCAAGGAGTGACCGGCAACACAATCAGCCTTTAAGCCGGTCTCCTGCTGCACCACCCGCAGGGCTGCAATACTTGCTGTTAAGATAGCAGGCTGGGTATTAAAGGTCAGCTTGAGATCCTCTTCAGGACCATCAAAACAGAGCTTTGAAAGCTTGAATCCAAGTGCCTCATCCGCTTCTTCAAAGGTTTGACGTGCGACGGGGAAGTTTTCTGCCAGATCTTTACCCATACCGGCATACTGTGAACCTTGTCCAGGAAACAGGAAAGCTGTTTTGCTCATAATAATAACCCTTTATTGTGACATTGTACGACTACCACTTTAATAATACAGAGCCATAGGTAAAACCACCACCGAAGGCATCCAGCAATATCAGGTCACCGGATTTCAGGCGTCCCTCACGGTTTGCCTCATCCAGAGCCAAAGGGATGGATGCGGAAGAGGTATTGCCATACTTGTGCAGATTTACAAAAATCCGTTCTTCTGGAATACCGACCCGCTTGCCGGTCGCCTCAATAATACGACGATTGGCTTGATGGGGAATCAGGAGAGCAACATCATCTGCGGTAACTGCATTGTATTCAAGGGCTGTCACGGCAGCATCACCCATGGCACGTACCGCATGCTTGAAGACTTCATTGCCTTCCATTCTCAGGTAGTGAAGCTTGTCAGTAAAGGTATTCGGTGCCGTAGCAGGATTTCTACCGCCGCAGCCTGGCTGGTACAACAGACCCCAGTGAGTCCCATTGGTAAAGATATGGCTGGAAAGTATCCCCTGTTCACCACCATCAGCTTCCACCACAACCGCACCAGCCCCGTCACCAAACAGGATACAGGTATTACGGTCAGTGAAGTCAACAATGCGGGTTAATACCTCTGCCCCCATCACCAGCACCTTGCGCGCCATCCCGCTCTTGATATACGCCTCAGCCATATTCAGGCCATAAATAAAACCTGAACAGGCAGCTGAAAGATCAAGCGCAGCAGCATTGTGCGCGCCCAGCTCTTTTTGGATGATACAGGAGGTGGCAGGAAACGGGAAATCAGGGGTGACCGTACCCAGAATAATCAGGTCAAGTTCTTCAGGCGAGACTCCGGCCAGCTCAAGGGCCCGCCGTGCTGCCAGTGTGGCAAAGGTGGAGGTGTATTCGTTCTGGGCAGCAATACGACGTTGTTTAATACCGGTTCTGGTGATGATCCACTCATCGTTGGTATCAACCAGTTTTTCAAGGTCGTGATTGGTAAGAACCTTATCGGGAACAGCAGAACCGGTTCCCGTGATGCGGGCGCGCAGCATGTGACCCCCAACCGGAACTGAGGGAGACTGGTTCCGGCATGTAAATAGCAGATGGAAGGAAATCTACAGTCAGGACACTGGTGGTACAGATTGATTGGTGCGTGGAAACAGTGCCCCGTAATTTTCAGAGAGCTTCTCGGCAATACGCTGTGTCACACCGCTGGTTGCGTAATCATGGGCAAAGCGGATGGCGTTCTTGATCGCCTTGGCATTGGAACCACCATGGCAGATCATACCAACACCGATCAAAGGCGCACCGCCATACTCAGCATAATCAACAGTCTTTTTAAAACGATTAAAGGCGCCGCGCATGAACAGATAGCCCATCTTGGCTATCATATCGCCCATGATTTCACGCTTTAGCATGGTGCCGGTGGCCTCAGCCAAACCTTCAGACAGCTTAAGCACCACATTGCCGACAAAACCATCACAAACCACGACCTCAACGGTGCCTTTGAAGATATCGCGACCTTCAACATAGCCAGCGTAGTTCAGTGATGTCTGACGCAGAATAGCATTGGTTTCGCGGGTCAGTTCATTGCCTTTGGAATCTTCTTCGCCATTGGAAAGCAGTCCGATACGGGGATTCGGGATACCCAGTGCATGCTTGGCATAAACCTGGCCCATAATGGCAAACTGCACCAGGTGGGAAGCCTTGCAATCTACATTGCCTCCCACATCCAACACCAGGGTTTTACCTTCAAGGGTTGGAAACACTTGGGCGATGGCTGGCCGTTCAATCCCGCTGATCCGCTTCAGGACAAACATACCGGCAGCCATGGTGGCACCGGAGTTGCCGGCACTTACCGCAGCACAGGCCTGACCATCCTTAACCAGTTCAAAGGCCAGACGAACCGATGAGTTACGCTTTTTACGCACCGCATCAGAGGCTGAATCATGCATTCCCACCACCTCACTGGCATGGTGAATGGTGATATCAAGCCCTGATGCTGCATGACGATCAAGTTCCTGGCGGAGACGGTCTTCATCCCCAACCAGAACAATCGGAATACCAAACTGACGGGACGCAGCAACAGCACCCTCAACCTCAATGGCTGGGGCGTTGTCACCTCCCATGGCATCAACAGCAACTCTCATGGACATGCAAGTCAAGCCCGATTAGGCCTGCTTGGCAGCCCCGGCTACTTCCTTGCCTTTGTAGGTTCCGCAGGAAGGGCAGGCGCGGTGCGGCATTTTAGGGGATTTGCACTCTGGGCAGACCGACAGACTGGGGGCGGTCAGGAAATCATGGGCCCGACGCATATTCTTACGTGATTTGGATGTTTTCTTCTTGGGTACTGCCATGGCTGATACTCCTTTGTTGGTGACCTGGGGCCACTGTTTATGGGCGGACTTTGAAGTCCTTTAAAGCAGCAAATTTAGATTGTTTCTGTTCAATAACACAATTGCAGGAACTGCTATTCAGGTCAATGCCACAGACCGGGCATAACCCTTTGCAGCTTTCTGAACAAAGTGGCTTGAGCGGAATCTCCAGAGCAACCTGCTCGGCAATCTCAGGCATCAGATCGATTTCATCACCGCTGAAGCAGGTGGAAATCAGATCATGTTCGCCAAGCTCGACCTCGTCCTCTTCTTCATGGTTTGCAGTACTGTCTTCCCGGAAGAAGATAGTAAACTCTGAATGCACGGTTCGGTCAAAGCTGCAGAGACAGCGGGAACAGTCCAGCTGTACCGGTACTGACACGGTTCCTTCAACACGGTAATGATCAAGCTCTCGCCCAGCTTTTAACGCAACCTGCACAGAGCCGGTAAAACGGCACTCACCAGCAGCCATCATCTCGGCAAGAACCGGAAAAGACTCTGCCGGTTCATTGAAGGAATACTCCCGAACGGCTTCCTTGATATGTTCGGTTCTGACCTTCATGCACGCACCTCTGGCTGTGGAGGGTTAAGAAATGAGGTAATATAGTGAAAGCTGATAGTTTGTCAAGAATAAAGAGCTTTTTTACTTTATTGCGGCACAAACGCTCCCCGGTCAGTAATCCGCTTCAGGGTTGCCACAATCAGCTTGGCAGACTGTTCCAGATCCCCCAATGACACCACCTCCACCGGTGTATGCATATAGCGTAAGGGCAGTTTTACCAAAGCAGTGGCTACCCCACCCCGGGAAATCTGCATCACATTGGCATCGGTGCCGGTTGCACGGGGATTGGCTGTCAACTGCACCGCGATCTTGTCCTTCTGGGATGTAGCGTACAGCAGTTCAAACAGGGCATGGTTGATATTGGCACCACGGGTCAGGATCGGCCCCTTGCCCAAGGCAACCTCGCCATTATGTTTCCGTTCAACATCTGGCTGGTCAGTGGCAAAATCCACCTCTACGCAGATGCCGATATCCGGGTTAACGGTATAACAGCTGGTAGTGCCCCCACGCAGGCCGATCTCTTCCTGCACCGATGAAACACCGTACAGATCAACCGGCAGTTTTTTCTTTTCAGCTGCCACCAGACGTAAGACCTCTGCCACCACAAAAGAGCCTGCCTTGTCATCAAAACCGCGGGAAGCAACCCGATCACCCTGCAGGCGGGTAAACTCACTGGCAAAGGTGATACAGTCCCCTACCCGCACCAGTTTCTGGGCCTCTTTTTTGTCTTTTGCGCCAATATCAATATACTGGGCTTCCAGCTTGACCACGGTCTCGCGGTCCTTGGCATCCATCAGATGGATCGGTCGCTTGCCCACCACCCCTGACAGTGTCCCGTCAGCCGTATGGATATGCACTACCTTGCCCGGCGTCAAATGGGCATCTACCCCGCCAATGGCGGCAAAATAGAGAAACCCTTTGTCATCAATATATTTGACCTGCAGGCCGATTTCGTCGGAATGTCCAACCAGCATTACCTTGGGACGATCCTTGCCCTGTCCGGGAATAAAACCATAGACATTACCCAGTACATCACTACTGACCTGGCAATAAGGGGTAACGTAGTCACGAAACAGTCGCTGGGCAGGTTGCTCATAGCCAGAGGGGCTGGGGGCTGCCAACAGTTTTTCCAGAAACGCCAGTGATTCTTTACGCATCATATGTCTCCTTGTAAATACAGCTGTTTATAATAGAACCTGTATTCTTTTGCTGTAAGTTTGACAGACAGACTTGATCAGGTTGTAAGCTGGCATCTGTCTGAACTTTTCTGATTGATAAACCGGATTGCTGCCAGTGGGTCAGGTTGCTCCGTGCATGCCCCTGTACTTCTGAAAGCCGATCAGGGTGACAGGCAAGCTGCAACCCTTCTGTCGATACAATCTGGCTTGCAAGCGTGACAACCAGGTCGTAATAGAGTTGTGCTTTGACCAACTGCCCCAAGGCAGGATGCCAGCAACCAGCCAGAATCGTCCCTTCTGCAGATAGACCTTCTTCAGCCTGCAGGCCAATCCGGATAACCGGTATACCTGCCCGCAGACAGAGATGCAACATCTGCGCACAGTTTTTTACGCCCTGTTCAAGATCAGGTGGCTGGAACTGCCCCGCTTTAAACTTATCTGCCAACGCAGTGTCAGAGAGCACAACTGCTGGGTAGATCCGGACAAACTCTGCTCCGGCCGCGATAACACCTTTGATGCTGTCCAAAGCCTTTTCTCTGGTGTCACCAGGCAAGCCCGGTAGCAGTTGTGCTCCAACCTGAAACCCTGCAGCCTTGACACGCTGGATTGCAGCCAGACTTTCAGCTGCAGTATGGCCACGTTTACTCAGCAACAGAACCTGATCATCAAGGGATTGCACCCCGATTTCAATGGCGGCCACCTTGTGGTCTGCAAGAAAAGCCAGTACTACTTCATTAAGTGCATCAGGTCTGGTTGAAATCCTTATGTTTTTAATTTTTTGTTGCACTATCAGTGGTTGAACAGCACCAAGCAACTGCTCCTGTTGCTTTCTGGGCAACAAGGTAAAACTGCCACCATAAAAGGCAACTTCAGCAGCCCTATCAGGAGAACGGGCCAGCCATTGCTGCACGGTCTCTTGTATCAGCTCTGCAGATGGCAGATCTTGTTCCACGCCGGAAATCAGATGCTGATTACAGAAGAGACAGGTATGTGGACAGCCTGCATGGGGGATAAAAAACGGAATAATCAAAGGACGCATGATGCCTGGATTAACTCCGCAACCGGGTTAGAGCTGCCTCTGCTGCTGACTGTTGGGCTGCTTTTTTACTGCGGCCCTGCCCTTGCCCCAGCACGGTGCCATCGACAACCACCGCTACACTGAAGAGGCGGTCATGGTCAGGCCCCTGCTGATCAACCAGATTATAGACCGGGGTTGGTTGTTTTCTGGCTGCCAACAGCTCCTGCAGTTCACTCTTGGCATCATGTTGTGCAGAAGCACCAGCCCCAATGGCTACAACCAGCGGCGTATAGATCTGTGTAACCACCTTCTGCACCGCCACAAATCCGGCATCACAGTAGATGGCGCCGATCAACGCCTCAAACACATCAGCCAGAATGGAGGGGTTGGTGCGCCCCCCTTCCCGCTCAGCTCCTTTGCCCATCAGGATCAGTGTGGCGATCCCTGCATCAGTAGCCAGCCCAGCCAGGCGGGGCTGATCAACCAGAGAAGATCGCAAGCGGGAAAGGTCTCCCTCAGGAAGTCCGGGGAACTGCTGATAAAGCAGGTCAGCCAGTAGCAGTCCCAGCACCGCATCCCCCAGAAATTCAAGCCGCTGGTAGTCAGTGGCCCCTTCCTGGCGTGCCTCATTCAGATAGGAAGGATGGGTCAGAGCCTGCTGTAGCAGGGTTTGGTTGCCAAAACAGTGGTCAAGTATCGATTCTGGAAAGAGTGACATGGGCAGGAGTATACGGGATGCACTGGTTGGCTGCAAGTAGCTTTGATTGTTGATTTGCGTTGCCAAGTATAGCCTTGATGCCTATAATGATCCACTTTCATGGAGACCGTATGTTTATTACCTTTGAAGGCATAGAAGGCTGCGGCAAAAGTACCCAGATTGCGCTGCTTGCGGCTATCCTGCAACAGACTGGTAGGCGGGTACTGCTCACCCGGGAACCGGGCGGTTGCCCCATAGCCAACCTGATCCGCAGTGTTTTGCTGGATGCTGCCAACACGGCTCTGGTACCAATGGCTGAACTGATGCTGTACGCTGCTGCCCGGGCTCAACATCTGGCAGAGGTGATCCGCCCGGCCCTTTCAGACGGCGCCATTGTTCTCTGCGACCGGTTCAGCGATGCCACCCGTGCTTACCAGTCCTTTGGCCGAGGTCTGGATCGCCAGACCATCGAAACCCTGAATGACCTGGCCTGCAATGGCATCAGCCCTGATCTGACCCTACTACTTGACTGTCCGGTTGAGGTTGGTCTGGGACGTGCCAGACAGAGGATAGAAAGCACCAGCGGCCCTCGGGAAGAGCGGTTTGAACTTGAATCTCTTGCCTTCCATCAACGGGTACGGGATGGCTATCTGCAGCTTGCAGCAGAAGAACCGGACCGTTTCGTGATTGTAGATGCTACTGGTCAACCGGATCAGGTAGCCCGTGTTATTTCAGGCGCACTGTTGCCGCGCCTTGCGGTACCTGCCTAGATGCCACTCAGTGCAATAAAGGGCCAAAATCGCGTCATAGATGCCTTAAAACGCTCCATCTCTGCCAATCGGGTGGCCCATGCCTACCTATTTGAAGGACCTGATGGCTGTGGGCGACGCACCACCGCTTTGGCCCTGATGCAGGCGCTTTTTTGTAAGGAACCGATCGATGGCGATGCCTGCGGCAGCTGCTCATCCTGTCGCAAACTGGCTTCTGGCAACCATCCCGACCTGCATCTGCTGTCACCATTGCCGGATAAACGGGATATCAGCATTGAGCAGATCAGGGAGCTGCAGCAACAGCTTTCTCTGCGTCCCTTTGAGGCAAAACGCAAGGCCTGTCTGATTGAACCAGCAGAACGGATGAATGAAAAATCAGCGAATGCACTGTTAAAGACCCTTGAAGAACCTCCGGGACATGCGATCATTATCCTGCTGACAACCCAGGCGGATTTGCTGCTATCAACCATCCGCTCCCGTTGTCAGCACCTGCGCTTCAGCCCGCTGGATGACAGCTCTGTGGTAGAGTTACTGGTGCAACAGGGAATGGCGTCTTCAAAGGCGTTGGAACTGGCTCCGCTGGCAGAAGGAAGTATGGAGCGGGCCACTGCGCTGGAAGAAGAATCAGATGCGGTACGACGCCAGGAGTTGTTGGCACTGTTGTCAAAGGTATCATCAAAACATATTGCCACTGTTTTTGATGTTGCCGAGTCAGTGGCCGGTGGACGGGAAGAAACCGTTCTGACCTTCAATATGTTGATATCATTGTTGCGAGACCTGTTACTGATTCGTTCCTGCGGACAGGTTGGCATAGCAAATCGTTTTTTAGATGCTGAACTTACTGCTGAAGCCGCCCGTTTTGCCCCGTCTGGTAGTATGGAGGCCCTTGAACGTGCCATTGAAATCAGGCGGGCAGTTCAGGGTAATGCGAACCCAAAACTGGCATTGGAACGCTTCCTGTTGACCTATGATCGTTTACGAAAAGGAGTCTGATACGTGATCCGTGTTGTTTCCATACAGTTTAATCCGGCAGGCAAGATGTATGATTTTAATGCCGGCGCCCTTGATTTAAAGCCGGGAGATCGGGTGGTGGTTGAAACCGAGCGGGGCATTAGCCTGGGCGCTGTAGTAACCGGCCCTGAAGAAAAAGATGAAACCAGCTTCAGTCACCCCCTGGCACCGGTTCAACGCCTGCTGGGTCCAGAGGATGAAAAGACTTTGGCCCATCACAACCGTCGGGAAAAAGAGGCCTATGACTTCTGCCTGCGCCGGATCAAAGAGCGCAACATGGATATGAAGCTGGTCCGGGTTGAGCATCTCTTTGATGGCAGCAAGGCGATTTTTTATTTTACCGCTGATGGCAGGGTTGATTTTCGTGAGCTGGTCAAAGATCTGGCCCATACCTTCCACACCCGGATCGAGATGCGCCAGATCGGGGTACGGGATGAGGCCAAGATGGTTGGCGGCCTGGGGATCTGCGGGTGAGCTGTGCTGCGCTTCGTTTCTGCGGGACTTTCAGCCGGTATCGGTCAAGATGGCAAAGGAGCAGAACCTGGCCCTGAATCCATCCAAGATATCAGGACAGTGCGGCAGACTGCTCTGCTGCCTTGATTATGAATATGAAACCTACTGCGACCTGCGTAAAAACTTCCCCAAGTGTGGCAAGCGGGTTCGCACGGTCCAGTACAGCGGCACGGTAGAAAAGATGAACCTCTTGACTGGCGAGTTGATCCTGCGCCAGGAAGATGGCAAACAGATAGCAGTAAAGGTCAAGGAACTGCTTGATGAAAACAGCCCCCTGGCTACCCAGCCAGAACCGGTTAGAGAGAAGGAGCAGACCCAGGTCCAGCAGCAGGCCCCACGCCGGCCACGGGAACAACAACCCCAGCAAAGGCGTCAACGTCCGGCACCCACATCTGCTGCTGTAACTCCTGTTCCAGAAGCTGATACAACTGTAGCAACAAAAGCACCAGCGGCTGAAAAGGCCGAGAGTGCTACACAGCAGCCCAAGGCTGATGACAAACAGAAGCGTAAAAAGCGTAACCGGCGTCATGGACACCGTAAGCCATCTGATCAGAAAACAGAGAGACCACCCCAGGAGTAATCAGCAATGAAACCATCTTTTTACGTTACCACACCGATCTATTACGTTAACGACGTACCCCATATCGGCCATGCCTATACCACTGTTGCGGCTGATGTTCTGGCCCGTTACAAGCGGATGAAGGGATTCGATGTCTTTTTTCTGACCGGCAGGGATGAACATGGTCAAAAGGGTGAAAAGGCTGCTCAGACCAACGGCGAAACCCCGCTTGAACTCGCGGACCGGGTGGTAAAGCGCTTTCAGGCTCTGTGGGAAAAGCTTGGCATCTCCCACAACGACTTTATCCGCACCACTCAAGAGCGCCACAAGCAGGGAGTCACCCACATCTTTAAACAGTTGATGGAACAGGGAGACATCTATCTGGGCGAATACGAGGACTGGTACTGCACCCCCTGCGAGACCTTCTGGACCGAGACCCAGGTGGAAGATGGCAAATGTCCGGACTGTAACCGTCCAGTGGAGAAACTGAAGGAGGAGTCCTACTTCTTCAAGATGAGTGCCTACGGTGAAAAACTGTTGGCACACATTGAGGCAAACCCTGATTTTATCCAGCCTAAGACCAGACGTAATGAGATTATCTCCTTTGTTAAAGAAGGGTTACGTGACCTTTCAGTCTCCCGCACCTCGTTTTCCTGGGGTATTCCGGTGCCTGGTAATGAGCGCCACGTCATCTATGTCTGGTTTGATGCCCTGACCAACTATATCAGTGCGCTTGGCTATCCAAATGCTGATGGCAACTATGGCCGTTACTGGCCTGCCGATGCCCACCTGATCGGCAAGGATATCCTGCGTTTCCACACGGTCTACTGGCCAACCTTCCTGATGGCCGCTGGTCTGCCGATTCCCCAGAAGGTCTTTGCCCATGGCTGGTGGACAGTGGAAGGCCAGAAGATGTCGAAGTCTCTGCAGAACGTTGTTGAGCCGAACATGTTGATCGACAAGTATGGTGTGGATGTGGTGCGCTACTTCCTGATGCGTGAAGTGCCCTTTGGTCTGGATGGTGATTTTTCACACGGTTCTCTGATCAACCGGATCAACTCTGACCTGGCCAACGACCTGGGCAACCTGCTGTCCCGTTCAACCGCCATGCTGGTCAAATATTTTGATGGCATCCTGCCTGCGCCAGGCCCTTTTTCAGAGCTTGATGCCACCCTGAAGGCCAAGGCTGAAGGGATGATTACTACGGTTGACAGCTGCATGGATGAACTGGCCTTCAGTAAGGCTCTGCAGACGATCTGGGAGGTTATTTCAGCAGGCAATAAATATATTGATGAGACAGCCCCTTGGGGATTGGCAAAAGACCCATCCAAGCGGGAACAACTGTCAACGGTCATGTATTGCCTGCTTGAGGCCCAGAGATTGGTACATTCTCTGGTAGCACCGTTTATGCCTGACACCGCACGCAAGGCACTTGCCTGTCTTGGTTGGCAGAAGGAAGCAGCTGAAGAGGATCTGGTCTGGGGCAAACTTGCCCCAGGTACCGCAATTGAAAAGGCTGCAGCATTGTTCCCACGGATTGAAACAAAGGAATGATTAAAACAAAGGAGGGGGAGGCTAAATTGGCCTCCCCCTCCTACTTTGTATCCATTGCATCTATTGATTATGAACAGGAAGAACCGAACTCCGGAGAGATCACAAAGCCTTCCCGCATGCCTGAATTAACAAAATCAATTACCTGACCATCCAGAAAAGAGTTCAGACTTTTTTCAGCAAGCAATTCAATCCCGTTCAATGTCATCTTGTTATCATTTTCACCCGGCTCATCCAGAGCCAGCCCCAGGCGGGGTCCACCTCAACCAAAACCTTCAAACACCACCCGCAGCAGTTTGCCGGGGTTCTGGGCCAGAATAGGCTCCAGAGCTGTCTTTGCTGCATCTGTAATCTTCATGACGCCGCTCCTTTACAAGTATTCATATATCTA
>JAJTBI010000024.1 GCA_021286935.1 Geobacteraceae bacterium | reverse complement strand
CAAACTGAATCCCCGCACCCTGATGGGAGAAGGCAAACTGCAGGAAGTGGTGATCCGGGCCCTGCAACGGGGCGCCACCCTCTTAATCTTTGACCAGGAACTGACACCGGCCCAGGTCAGGGCCATTTCCACCATGACTGAACTAAAGGTAATCGACCGCAGCCAGCTGATTCTGGATATCTTTGCCGGACGGGCCAAAAGCCGTGATGGCAAGGTACAGGTGGAACTGGCCCAGCTGAAATACCTGTTGCCCCGCCTGACCGGCCGGGGTGTCCAGATGTCCCGCCTGATGGGGGGCATCGGCGGCAGGGGACCGGGTGAAACCAAGCTTGAAATCGACCGACGTCGGATCAGGGACCGGATCACCGCACTGGAGCGGGAACTGGTGGAACTCTCCCGCGATCGGGAACAACGCCGCAGTCGCCGGGTCAAGGCCGGGATACCGATCATCTCCATTGTCGGCTACACCAACGCCGGGAAATCCACCCTACTGAACGGACTGACCCAGAGCGAGATCTTTACCGAAAATCTGCTCTTTGCCACCTTGGACACCTCCAGCCGCCGCCTGCGCCTGCCACGGGAACGGGAAGTGATCATCACCGACACCGTCGGTTTTATCCGTTCCCTGCCGGTCTCCCTGATGGGGGCCTTCAAAGCCACCCTGGAAGAACTGCAGGATGCCGACCTGCTGCTACATCTGGTGGATGCCTCAAATCCCCGCTTTGAGGACCAGATTGCCCAGGTACGGGGCATCCTGGCTGAACTGGGATTGGCTGAAAAATCGGAACTGGTGGTCTTTAACAAGACCGATCAACTGGAAGGCCTCAAACGCAAAGACACCATCGCCTTCCTGCGGATCGCCCAGGCCAAACGCCGCCACAATGCCATCAGCATCAGTGCGGTTGACCGCAAATCTCTTACCCCGCTACTGGATGAATTAAAACGTAGATTCTGGCCTGAGGCGGATTGACACCACCCCTACGATTAGCCTATAGTTTCTTAATGCAAGATTTCAAACATCTGATCCGACCCGAAAAGAATTTTTTCCAGCGTTACTGGAAAAATCTGGCCCTCTGTACTGTCCTTGCCCTGTTGGTAATCCCTCTGACGGTTGTAGCGGTTCGCAAAGGCGCTCAGGCGCTTTCCTACTGGCAAGGTTTTAGAGCAAAAACAGAACTGAAACCGCAACCGGTTTCACTGGGAGATGATCTGTTTGCCACTGCCAGCAGCCTGCTTCCTGCTGCTGTCAGCTCGGGCGAGACACTGTCGGCAACCGCCCCTGACGGCACGTCGCTCAGGCTTTCAATCAATCCGGACCTGCAACAACGGGTACAGGGGTTTCTTACCGCAACCCGCCCCAATTACGCGGTTTTTGTTGCCATAGAACCAGCCACCGGGAGGGTACTTTCCCTTACGGGATATTCAGCTTTTGACCCGAATTGGCACCAACAGGCTGCGTATCAGGTCTACCCGATGGCCTCGCTATTTAAAATGGTAACAGCTGCATCTGCCTTGGAAAACAACAAGATCAACCCGGCCAGCGTGTTGGAGTTCCGGGGACGACTGGTCTCTGAGACTCCGAAGAACTGGGACCCCAGTCCCAGAGGTCGCAACAATAAAATGGATGTGACCGAGGCGATGGGAAAATCGGTTAATCCGGTTTACGGTATGATCGCCAGTGACTTGCTGGGCAAGGAGCAGCTCAAGCAGACCTGCAACAATTTTGGTTTCAACCGTCCGCTGCTGTTACCCGGTGTTCCGGCTGTTCCCAGCCCTGCGCCAGCGGTGACGACCACCAATGAACTGAGGTTGCAGGGCTGCGGTCTGGATCACGGCCTGCAGGTCTCACCGATCCATGCTGCTGCCATCACTGCAGCCATAGCCAACCGGGGCAGTATGATGGTCCCCCGCCTGGTTGATCAGGCAACCCGTAACGGTAAAGAGCTAAAGGTACCAGCCAGCCGCGAGGTGGCAAAGGTTATCAGCCCGGAGACTGCCGATAGCCTGACCCGCATGCTGCTGACCACCGTCACCAGCGGTACGTCACGCAAGGCGTTTCATACCGCCGAAGGCCGCAGACTGACCAGCGATATGAAGATTGCAGCCAAGACCGGCTCGATTGATGGAGATAATCCCAAGGGGCACTATTCCTGGTTTGCCGCCTACGCGCCGGCTGACCGGCCGCAGATCGCCCTGGTGGCGCTGGTGATTAATGGGGACAAATGGAAGATCAAGGCCTCACAGCTGGGGGAACAGGCCTTGGCGGAATTTTTCAGGCAGGGTAGGTAAGCAGACGGAAACGGCCATCCACCAGCTCGGCGTAAGAATAGTGGGAGATCCAGTCCCCCAGAGAAACCAGGGCAAAATCCTGCTGATGCTCGATAAACGGCTGATGAAAATGTCCCAGTACCAAGGCATCAGCCCCCAGTGCACGAATTGATTCTGCATAGCCACGGATCATGCTACTATAGTCCCAGCGTTTTCGGTTTCCACTGTAGCGACTCTTGCTGGAGCGCTGCAGCTTGCGACGCAGCCCCTGCACCGCTGTTGCCGGAAGCATGCGACCGATCTGCAGGGTGACCGGGTTACGCAGGGTTCGATAGAGCAGGCGGTAGCGCCAGTCAGCCTTGTTGATCAGATCGCCATGACAGAGAAAAACCTGTTTACCCTGTAACTCAAGCTGTATCGGTCCTGGATAGATCTCAGCCCCGAGCCTTTTGGCAAGATCTGCTCCAAGTTGGAAATCGTGGTTCCCCTCCAGCCAGATCAGGCGGGTACCGGCTGCATGCAGCTGTTCAAGAGCCATCAACAACGGTTCCTGCTCGTCAAAGGCCAGGGCGGGCAGACCAACCCGGAAATCAAACAGGTCTCCCAGGATGCAGAGGATGTCCGTTGTCCCCTGCAGAGACTGGATAAAACGCAGCAGAAGGCGGTAGTTGGCGTCATCCGGATGATGCAGATGGGCATCGGCAAGAAAAATAGTACGCATAGTGAGCAGATTGTGCCGTTGCCTGAGCTGACTGTCAACATCAGGAATCAAATATCAGGAGTTTTTATGATACATAGTGTAGCGATAGCCTGGAGTGACCTCTTAGGGGCCTTCTCAAATATGGAGCAAGACCGGGTTTATTTTTTTGATCGGATGACCGGTGAAATCTTTTCCGTACGCTCTGACAGTGAAGACAGCTTCTGGGATGAACTAGAGCAACAGCAGGGACGCTTTCTTGAAATTCCCAGCCTGGATGTAGCGACAGAACGCACGCTGATAAACGGGTTTCTAGCAAAACAGGCAAATCAGGAATTACGCAGCCTGCTTGACCACGCCCTTTCCGGACAACCGCCCTATGCCAAAGCGGCTGATATTCTTTCGTTCTTTCCAGACGAAGAACGGCAACTGGCAGAACTGCGTGACACCTTTGTCAGTGATCGCGTTAAACACTGGCTGGAAGAAAACGAGCTTTTTTCCATGAGTACCTCTTTGAGCGCAGTCCACTAACAGGCTGTTATTCCGATTCCAGTTCAAGGATGATAGCAAGGCGGCGAGGGATTCGGTGACGCGGGCGTACACCCAGTACGTTGAGGAGCCGTGACGAGCCAACGAAGATAGGGAACCTTGAAATAGAATTGGAATTAAAGGAGTATCACATGTCACCGCTGGAAACGTTTAAAAACCAGCGCCCTGTCAGCCACGTCAGACTGATAGCAGGCATCCTGACCGTTGCTGCCGTTGCCTGGCTCGGCCATGCCTTAAGTCACACCCTTTCCTGCTTCCTGCTCTCTTTTGTGATTGCCTACCTGCTTGACCCGCTGGTGGTCCGCCTTGAAAACAGGCTGTTCAAACGCATTCACGCCATTGCCCTGCTCTATGCAATCCTGGCGATCATTTCCGTCTTCAGCATAGCATTCCTGTTGCCGATGCTGACCATCAGCTGGGATAGTTTCTTGCACTCACTCCCCCAGCATCTGCAAAAGATCAAGCTTGAACTGCTCGGCTGGCAAAGCTCGCTTCCCACCCATTACGGCACCGAAGAGATCACCTGGCTGTTGGACAATATCCTGGGTAATGCCGACAGCATGGCAGAAAAGGCCGGAATCTGGGCCTACGGCTTTGCTACCAAGATGTTTTTTAATGTTTTCAACCTGATCCTGGCGCCAATCCTGGTCTTTTTCATGCTGAACTACAAACAGAAGATTATGGAAACCACTGCGCTCTGGCTGCCTGCATCCCGACGTGAACTGATTCTGCAGATCGGCAGAGAGATTGACAGCAGCGTGGGTGGCTATATCCGGGGCCAGGTGATGGTCTCCATCGTGGTGGCCCTGGCAACCATCCCGACCCTGATGTGGCTGGAAATTCCCCACCCGATCCTGTGCGGTATCTTTGCCGGCACAGCCAGTGTCCTGCCCTTTGTCGGGGTGATTCTGGCCATGCTGCCGCCGCTGCTGTTTGCCTGGCTGACCTTTGGCTCCGGCACCATTATCATCAAGGTTTTAATTGCCTTTGCAATTATCTACTTCCTTGAAGGCTATCTGGTGAAGCCGCTGGTCTTCAAGGAATCGATGAACCTTAATCCACTCTTGACCATTATTATGGTAATGGCCTTTGGTGAGTTGATGGGGTTTTGGGGCATCCTGCTGGCCCTACCGATAACTGCTGCCCTGATCATCGCTTCACAACACTGGCTGAAAGGTGATTTTGCCAACCCCGAAAATGAGCCATGACCACACTTTCTTTGCAGATCACCGGTATGTCCTGTGTCAACTGTGCAGGACGGGTAGAACGAGAAGTCAGTGCGCTGGCGGGGGTGGAATCCGCCACAGTCAATTTTGCCATTGACCAACTGACCACCTCGTTTGATGAAACCGTTATCAGTGCAGACAACATCATGGAGAAAGTCCAATCGCTGGGCTACGGCGTGGTCAAACCGGAACCACCAGGAGAGCTGACCTTTTCCATCACCGGCCTGCATTGCGCCAACTGTGTTGCCCGCCTTGAAAAGATCCTGCGTGAGCAGGAGGGAATCAGCACCGCCGTGGTCAATCTGGTTGCTGCCACCGGCTTTGTCCGTTTTGACCCTGCCCAACTGGATAAAGGTGCCATCTTCAGGATTGTGATTGATGCCGGCTATACCCCGGCAGAGCCAGAAGCCGGTGAAAAGGCGGAAGCTGGAGAACTGGCTGGTCAGCGCAACTGGTTCCTGTTCTCGTTGATTCTGTCAATTCCGATCATGGCCACCATGACCCTGCACCACCTGCGAAGTGTGGGTTGGCTGAACCTGATTCTGGCTACCATTATCCAGTTCAGCGCCGGTCTGGCCTTTTACCGTGGCGCCTGGTCTGCCCTGAAGAGCAAAAGCAGCAACATGGATGTGCTGGTGGCGCTGGGCACCAGCGCTGCCTGGGGCTATTCACTGCTGGCCTTCTTTGGCCTGCTGGGGGACAGTCACGAAGTATTCTTTGAAACCTCGGCCTGGCTGATCACCTTTATCCGTTTGGGCAAGTATCTGGAGGCACGGGCACGGGGCAAGGCTGGTGAGGCATTAAAAAAACTGCTGCACCTTCAGGCTGACAAGGCCAGACTGGTTACTGCTGAAGGAGAAAAAGAGGTGCCGGCCTCGGTAATCCGGGTGGGTGATCTGGTGGCGGTCCGTCCCGGTGAAACCATTCCGGTGGATGGCGAAGTAATGGAAGGCTCATCCAGCGTGGACGAGGCGATGGTTACCGGTGAATCCCTGCCAGTGGGCAAACAGGTGGGTGATACAGTCACCGGTGCAACCATCAACAAAAACGGTCGCCTGATCGTTAAGGCGACCAGGATTGGCGAAGAGACCCTGTTGGCTCAGATCGTCAGGATGGTGCAGGATGCCCAGGGGGACAAGGCGCCGATCCAACGTTTTGCCGATGCGGTCTCAGCCTGGTTTGTACCGGTTGTCATCACCCTCTCGCTGGCAACCTTTGGCAGCTGGTTCTGGCTGCTGCATGCCCCATTCCTGGTGGCCTTCAAGTTCGGGGTAGCGGTGGTGGTGATCGCCTGTCCCTGCGCCATGGGACTGGCCACCCCCACCGCCATCATGGTCGGTAGCGGCGTTGCTCTTTCCCGCGGTATTCTGGTCAAAAAGGGATCTGCCCTTGAGACCATTGCCAAGCTGCAGGTAATGTTGCTGGACAAGACCGGTACCCTGACCAGTGGCAAACTGACCATGAGCAGCCTGGTCACCGCAGCGGGCGTTGATGAACAACGGCTGCTGGAATGCCTTGCTGCTGCCGAGGCATCCTCCAGCCATCCACTGGCCCAGGCTACCGTGGCTGCGGCAAAAGAGCGGGGCTACGTCCCCGGCGAGGTCAGTGATTTCCACGAGGCAGAGGGACATGGCGTTACCTGCAGCTATAACGGAATCCGCCTGGCAGTTGGCAACCAGCGCCTGATGGATGCAGAAAAGGTGAAGACCGCCCACCTTGAAGAGGAAGCAGAGCAGCTGGCAGCAGAAGGCAATTCATTGCTGTATGTTGCGGCAGGTCAGGTATTGGTTGGCATTGCCGCCTTCAGTGACACCATCAAGCCCACCTCCTGCCAGGCTGTTGCCGAGCTGAAGCAGCTGGGTATCCGCACCGTGATGATTACCGGCGACCATGCCGCAGTGGCCGCTACGGTTGCTGCCCAGGCCGGTGTGGATAGCTTTGAGGCTCAGGTCCTGCCGGGCCGCAAGCAGGATCTGGTTAAGGAATGGCAACAGAAGGGACTGGTGGTGGGGATGACCGGCGACGGCATCAATGATGCCCCGGCCCTGGCGGCCGCTGATGTCGGTATCGCCATTGGCGGTGGCACTGATGTGGCCAAGGAAACCGGCGATATCGTGCTGATCAAGGATGACCTGCTGGATGCAGTGCGGGCCATCAAGGTTGGTCGGACCACCCTGGCCAAGGTGAAACAGAACCTGTTCTGGGCGCTGTTTTACAACGTGATCGGCATCCCGGTGGCAGCGGGGCTGTTTGTTCGTTACGGCATCCTCCTTAAGGCTGAGTTTGCCGGTCTGGCCATGGCCTTTTCATCGGTCTCGGTGGTACTGAACTCACTTTTACTCAAGAGAATTGCGAACAAACTTTAGGAGGTCTCCTGTATGAAGGTCATCGCATTTAACGGCTCTGCCCGCAAAGATGGCAACACTGCCAAACTGATCAACTACGCCTTTGAAGAGCTGGCAAAAGAGGGGATCGAAACCGAGCTGATGCAGCTTTCTGGCAGGCCGATCCACGGCTGTATCGCCTGCTACAAATGCTTCGCCAGCAAGGATAGACGCTGTGCCGTGACTGACGACTGCGCCAATGAATGCATTGAAAAGATGGATGCTGCCGATGCCATCATCATCGGCTCTCCCACCTATTTTGCCGCGATTACGCCTGAGGCCAAGGCGCTGATTGACCGCTGCGGGATGGTTTCACGGGCCAATGACGATATGTATAAGCGCAAAGTGGGGGCGGCAGTGGTTTCAGTACGTCGCGCCGGAGCAATCCACGTCTTTGACACCATTAACCACTTCTTCACCATTGGTCAGATGATCATTGTCAGTTCAAGCTACTGGAACATCGGGGTAGGTAGAAATATCGGCGATGTGGATGGCGATGAGGAAGGGATCAAGACCATGCGTGACCTGGGCAGCAATATGGCCTGGTTGCTGAAAAAGCTACAAAATTAGATATCCACCCGGTTCTGGTAAAAACGATAGCTGTTCTTACCAGTGCGTTTAACCTCATACATGGCATCATCGGCGGTGGCCAACAAGCCATCGCCGTCTCCAGCGTCTTCAGGAAAGACACTGATACCAATGCTTGATCCGATACTATCCTTTTGTCCATTGGGCAGGGTAATCGGTCGCTGCAATGCCTGCAGAATCTTTTCTGCCACCTGTCCGGCGTCGCTGTAGTGTGTTAAGGCCCCCAGAATCACCGTAAACTCATCGCCACCGATCCTGCCTGCCGTGTCAGAGATCCGGATACAGGCAGATAAACGTGCAGCAACGGTCTTCAGCACCCGGTCACCGGCTTCGTGGCCATAGAGATCGTTCATCCTTTTAAAACCATCCAGATCAATAAAGAGGAGACCAAAGCGCTGGCCGCTGCGCTTGGCAACCGCCACGGTCTGAGCCAGCCGATCAAGAAACATCCTACGGTTAGGTAGACCGGTCAGCATATCAAACTGGGCCATCTGCTCCAGCCGTTCCTGCAACTCCTTGCGCTCAGTTATATTTTCCTTTACCGCCACATAGTGGGTTGTCAGGCCGTTTGCATCGGTAATTGGCGAGATGGAAGCAATCTCCCAGAACAGGGTGCCATCCTTGCGTTTGTTGTGAAACTCACCGCGCCATTCCAGACCTTGCGTCACCGTTTCCCACATTTCACGATAAAACTCATCAGACTGGTCACCCGCCTTAAGTATCCGCGGATTATGCCCTATCGCCTCTTCAAAACTGTAGCCGGTCAGACGGCTGAAAGCCGGATTAACATACTCAATAGTACCCTGGGTATCAGTAATCACAATTGATGCCGGGCTATGCTCTACCGCTGCTGAAAGCTTGCGCAACCTGGCATCTTCAAGTTTGCGAAGCGTAATATCCCGCATGCTTGTTGCCCGCATAGAATACCTGCCGGACCGGTAGCTTTTACCGCGTACCTCCAGCAGGTAGCGGCTGCCATCCTTACGTACCCCTTCTACTTCATAGGGTTGGTCAAAACCGCTGGCTACATGTTGTTGAACCAGTTCATGGCAGCGGGAATCAAACAGACTGTCAAGTGACAGGCCCAGCAGCTCATCCCGGCTATAACCGCTTAACTCAACAGCCCGTTCGTTACAATCACAGATGTTACCTTCACGGGAAAGCACAATTGCTTCAAAAGAGGCCTCTGCAAGATGACGAAAATGTTCTTCACGCAGATAGAAACGCTCACGGGAGCGAAGATAAAGACCTCCGGCAGCCGCCATCAGCAGTAGACCGCAAAAAACAAGCAGCAGGTATGATTCTGAATTGTTGATCATGTAACTAGTGTACCATCATTTGCCAACATGGCAAGCAATGCATCCTCTGAAAGCACGGTCACCCCCAGATTACGAGCCTTTTCCAGTTTGCTGCCTGCCTCACTGCCGGCCACCACGTAATCGGTCTTCTTTGAGACGGAGCCGGTCACATTAGCCCCCTCAGATTCAACCAGTTTTTTTGCCTCATCCCGTCCCAGCGTGGCCAGTGTGCCGGTAAAGACAAAGGTCAGACCAGTCAGCCGGCCACCGACCCGTTTTTCTTCCACCGTTGGCGCAACACCGGCTGCTTTCAGTCGTTGCAGCACCGCCTGGTTGGCGGGGGCATCAAAAAAGGAACGGATACTGATTGCCACTGTTGGCCCCACATCACGGATACTGGTCAGTTCCTCCAGGGTAGCAGCCTGCAGGTTGTCAATGCTGCCGAACCGCTCTGCCAGCGTCCTGGCGGTCCGTTCACCCACATGCCTGATTCCCAGGGCAAAGATGAAGCGGGACAGTTCCTGCTGTTTACTGGCAGCAATAGCAGCCAGCAGGTTTTCCGCCAGCTTGTCCCCCATCCGTTCAAACTGCATCAAGTCATCACGGGTCAAGCGGTAGAGATCGGCACTATCCTTGACCAGTCCCAGACTGATCAGCTGTTCGATATATTTGCTCCCCAGCCCGTCAATATCCATGGCATCCCGGGAGGCAAAGTGGATGATCGATTCTGCCAGCTGGGGCGGACAGGCCAGTCCCCCCTGGCAGCGTACCGCCACCTCCCCTGCTTCACGTGCCGCCTTGGAACCACAGGCCGGACAGACCTCCGGCTCCGGCAGTTCCCATTCTGCACCACTACGCTGATCAAGCAGCACCTTAACCACTGCCGGGATCACGTCCCCTGCCCGCTCCACAATCACCCGGTCACCCACCCGGATATCCTTGCGCCGGATCTCATCCCAGTTATGCAGGGTAGCCCGCGAGACCGTAACACCGGACAGCTCCACCGGTTCCAGATTGGCCACCGGCGTGATCACGCCGGTCCTGCCCACTGAAAGGATGATCTCGTTGATCCGGGTGGTTGCCTGACGGGGGGGAAACTTGCAGGCGATGGCCCAACGGGGTGAGCGGCTCTTCTCCCCCAACTCCTGCTGCAGGCGCAGGTCATCCACCTTGATCACCATGCCGTCGATCTCGTACAACAAGGAATCACGCCGTTGCTGAAGATCCTGAAAACAGGCAACCGCCGCTTCAATACCGTTAACCTGTCTGGCCTGATCACTGACCGGCAGGCCCCAGGCAGCGAGCTGGCTCATCAATTCTGTTTGTGTCCTGGCCTCCGTTTCCACCACCCCCACACCATAGCAGACCATGGCCAGCGGACGCTTGGCCACCACAGCAGGGTCAAGCTGACGGATGGAACCGGCTGCAGCATTACGGGGGTTGGCAAAGGGCGCCTCTCCGTTCTCTTCTCGCTCCACATTCAGCTTTTGAAAGGCAGTCAGCGGCAGATAGACCTCTCCCCGCACCTCAAGCAGAGCTGGCAGCTGTTCACCTGACAAGCGCAACGGCACATTGCGGATCGTACGGATATTGGCAGTCACCTCTTCACCCACCTCACCGTCACCACGGGTTGAGGCCTGCACCAACAGACCATCCTGGTAGACCAGCTCCACCGCCAGACCATCCATCTTCGGCTCACACTGATACTGTAAGGTAGTCGTATCAGGCAACGCCAAAAGACTGCGGATCCGCTGTTCAAAAGCGCGTATTTCATCCTCCTGCAGGGCATTTTCCAGCGAGAGCATCGGCAGACGATGACGAACCTGGGCGAAGCGGCCCAGAGGTTTGCCCCCCACCCGCAGAGTAGGCGAATCCGGGGTTAGCAGGTCCGGGCGTTCTGCCTCAATCTTTTGCAGCTCACGAAACAGAGCATCATATTCGGCATCGCTGATTTCCGGGGCGTCCAGCTCGTAGTAGCAACGGTTATGATGTTCAAGCAACTGACGCAGTTCAGCTGTCCGCAGTTGGGCCACATCGGGAGTAACAACAGAATCTAACAGGGAAAGTTGATGCATGACAGCTCCTCTATCGAACACTAGGCTTTGCACTATAGCAAATTTTTTAAACTGCCCCTTGATTTTTAACCAACCGGTCGCTATATTCCCTCTCGTTAGCACTCGCAGCAACAGAGTGCTAGCAGACACAACATACAACACCACACACCATAGCAACGAAAGGAGATGTACCAATGAAACTGAGACCACTGCATGACCGTATCATCGTTAAGCGCCTGGATGGAGAAGAGAAGACCGCTGGCGGCCTGTTTATCCCTGATACCGCCAAGGAAAAGCCCCAAAAAGGTGAAGTTATTGCCGTGGGCAATGGCAAGAAGAACGATGAAGGCAAGTGTGCTCCCCTGGATGTAAAAGTTGGTGATTCAATCCTGTTCGGCAAGTACGCCGGTACTGAAGTAAAGGTTGACGGCGATGAGTTCCTGATGATGCGTGAGGACGACGTTCTGGCTGTGATCGAGAAGTAAGTAATTAAAACCTTAACGCAGAGAGGCATGAGGGGCAGAGACACAGAGAGGTCATAAAACTCTTTTTATTAGAGTCTGTTTTGTTTTTCTCTGCACCTTTGCGTCTCCGCGCCTCTGCGTTAAAATATTTTCTAAAAAACTTAAATGGAGGAATAGTACATGTCTGCAAAAGAGATCCGTTTCAATGAGGAAGGCCGTAATGCCATCCTGCGTGGTGTTAACGCCCTGGCTGATGCTGTCAAGGTAACCCTGGGCCCCAAAGGCCGCAATGTCATCATCGAGAAGTCCTTCGGTTCCCCGTTGATCACCAAGGACGGCGTTTCCGTTGCCAAGGAAGTTGAACTGGAAAACAAGTTCGAAAACATGGGCGCACAGCTGGTAAAAGAGGTCGCCTCCAAGACTTCCGACGTTGCCGGCGACGGTACCACTACTGCCACCGTACTGGCTCAGGCCATCTACAAGCAGGGCTCCAAGCTGGTCGCTGCCGGCCACAACCCAATGGAAATCAAGCGCGGTATTGATAAAGCGGTTGAGGCGATTGTGGCTGAGCTGCAGAAGATCTCCAAGCCGATCAAGGACCACAAAGAGATCGCTCAGGTTGGTACCATTTCTGCCAACAACGACAAGACCATCGGCGACATCATTGCCGAGGCCATGGAGAAGGTCGGCAAGGAAGGCGTCATCACTGTTGAAGAAGCAAAGGCCATGGAAACCAGCCTTGAGACCGTGGAAGGGATGCAGTTTGACCGCGGCTACCTCTCCCCTTACTTTGTCTCTGATCCAGAGCGGATGGAAGCAACCCTTGAGAACGCCACCATCCTGATCTACGACAAGAAGATCTCCAACATGAAGGACATGCTGCCGGTACTGGAGCAGACCGCCAAGTCAGGCCGTCCGTTGATGATCATTGCTGAAGATATCGAAGGCGAAGCACTGGCGACTCTGGTGGTCAACAAGCTGCGTGGCGTGCTGAACGTCTGCGCTGTCAAGGCCCCTGGCTTCGGCGACCGTCGCAAGGCAATGCTGGAAGATATCGCCATCCTGACCGGTGGTACCGTAATCTCCGAAGACATGGGCTTCAAACTGGAAAACGCCACCATGGACATGCTGGGCCGCGCCAAGCGTATCGTGGTTGACAAAGACAACACCACCATCATCGATGGTGACGGCACTGAGGCTGATATCCAGGGCCGCGTCAAGCAGATCCGTGCCCAGATCGAAGACACCACCTCCGACTACGACCGTGAGAAACTGCAAGAGCGTCTGGCCAAGCTGGTTGGCGGCGTTGCCGTGATCAAGGTTGGCGCTGCAACTGAAACCGAAATGAAAGAGAAGAAGGCCCGCGTTGAAGACGCTCTGCATGCTACCCGCGCTGCGGTTGACGAGGGTATCGTCCCTGGCGGCGGCGTTGCCTACATCCGCGCCCTGAACGTCCTGAACAGCGTGGTACTGCCTGCTGAGCAACAATTCGGCGTTACCATCATCAAGAGTTCTCTGGAAGCACCGATCCGTCAGATCGCCGACAACGCCGGTATCGACGCATCTATCGTGGTTGATAAGGTTAAGAACGGCAAGGAAGCCTTCGGCTACAACGCTGCTGACGACACCTATGTTGACATGCTGGAAGCCGGCATCATCGACCCGACCAAGGTATCCCGCTGCGCACTGCAGAATGCCTCTTCCGTGGCCGGTCTGATGCTGACCACCGAGTGCATGATCGCCGAGAAGCCGAAAAAGGATAGCGGCATGCCTGCTATGCCCGGCGGCATGGGTGGCATGGGCGGTATGGGCGGCATGGATTACTAAGCCCAGCCCCTGCCAAAACAGTAGAAAACAAAACGGACAGAGAGCGTTCTCTGTCCGTTTTGTTTTTACCCTCATTTCCACCGCAAAAACCCGAAAACATGGTTTAAAGACCAGCAGTTAACAATTGAATTAAGGCTCTTAATGTGACATAAGAGATCGGATAGAATCGATTTAAATCAATATCAAATCTTGCCGATCAGCCCTTTCTGTGCGCCAGGAATATAATAAAACGGGAACGGGCGGCATCTGGCACGGGGAACCACTTGTGATTTATAGACTTAAGCTGGCTATTTGCTGCGCTCTACTGATTGCATGGCAGCTGACGTTGACATCGGTTGCCGTCGGAATCGAAAAACAACCTTTTCCAAAACCGGCAACGCCTCCACAAAAACCATCAGGAGTCCTGTCAAACGCGGCTGTAGCAGCGGCAGCAGCGGCAGATGCAGCAACTGCAGCAGCAAATGCAGCAAACGCAGCAGCCAAAGCGGCAACGGCCGCACTGGAAGCACTTAACTCTATCCTTCCCCCTTCACAACAGCAGGGCCGCACGAACGTAACAACAACCATACCTGCTGCTGAACAGCAACCAGTGGCCTCTCTTCTACCACAACAGAATACGGTTCCAGAACCAGCTATTCCAACGGGCCAAACCAAATTTATCGTACCCGAAGAACATAGCCTGGTGGGACTGGTTGGCAAATTTGAAATACCGGTTGCAGTTGATACGGGTGGAGAATTTGTCAAGCTACTGGCAAGCAACCCGCTGCTATCAAACGAACCTGCTGGCACAATCAGCGAAACCAACCTTTCAGAATCTGTCAGGGCCGGTCGCAGCTTCAGCCGTGAAGCTCTGGCTGCAGGTGCCCGAACCGAGCAGGCCAAGGCTCAAACCGGCCAGGCACTTGCTCTCATGTTACCATCTGTCTCCGTACGGGCCAGCACCGGCAGTGAGACATCCACCCCCTCTGTTGCCCTCGGATCTGATGGAAAACCGATTTCATCCGAGTCACACAACCGGAAGGATGTGGCGTTTACGGTTCGCCAGCCACTTTTTGACCTGCCTTCGTATTACGACTGGCGGCGCAGAAGGGTTGTGGAGAATGCAAAAAGTGAAGGACAGCGTGCAACAGATGCTGACGCTTATCTGGCGACAACAAACTCTTATCTGAGCCTGGTTTCAAGCCGCCTCCAGGCAGATCTGACACGTGACTTTGAAGCACAACTGCTGGAGCTGCAGACCTATATTGAAAAGCGTACGAAGGCCGGAGCAGCCAGTGTCTCTGATATGGCACGGGTGCGGGCACGCAGCCAGGCTGCCATATCGTCACGACTTGAATTTGAGTCTGCCCATGCTGCTGCCGGGATTGAATTTGTCCGCCTGACCAACGTGGTACCGCGCATGGTCCGTCTGCCTGAAGCAGGAGATGTAGGTGCCAGCAAGATGCCGGAAAGCCTTGACAAAGCGGTAACCCTGGCCATGGTCAACAACCCAGAAATCACCTCACTAACGGCTGAAATGCAGGCTGCCAGGATCGACAAAACAACGGCAAAAAGCCGGTTTCTGCCCCGTTTTGATCTTGAGTATACGGATAACTATTCTCTCCATGCCGGAGGTGACCGCAGCAATACCGGCCAGCGTGATCAACGGATAATGTTTGTGTTGAACTGGAACCTGTTCAGCGGTGGTGGTGACTACCGCTATCATAATGAGCGTTCCGCCCGCTACACCGAATTAAAATACCGCCTTGACGATCAACGTCGCAGGATCGTACAAGGCCTGTCAGCCAGTTATGCCACCCTCGCAACCACACGTGAGCGGATCAACTCGGGCTATAGTGAGCTAAAGTCTATATCGACAGCTGCTGAGGCCATGTCAAAGCGGATGCTTTCAGGCAATCAGTCACTGCTGGATCTTCTGGATGTGTATGACCGCCATTACCAGGTACGGGTACGCCTGGTAAACCTGCATATCCTTGAAATGAACACCGTTGCCCAGGTGGTACGACTAGTAAAAGGCATACCATCAGAAGAGACCGAAGCAGCAGCAACGTCCCAACCCGCTGTAACTCACACCGTATCCTCCCCGGTTCCGCAATCATCAGTACCGGTGGATACCAGTAACAGCAGCACACAAAAATGAGACTGAAGGCAGGCTCCCCCTATGCAAACTGACATGGATCATAGTGACGGTTCTGACACCTTTTGGCCCGGCTACGTTGATGCCGTAACCAATCTCGTACTGAACCTGTTATTTCTGCTGACGATCATGACGGTGGCAGTCTTCATGTTTGCCCTTGAACTCGGTCGTGCCAGTCTCGGAGGTGCTGGCAAGACACCGGTGACGGCAACAAAACCGGATGCTCAGAAAGACAAGAAAGCTGAACCTGAACCCAATGTCGATGAACTTAAAAAACAGATCGCCGCACTGCAGCATGAACTGCGGGTGCAACAGGTAAAAACGGCCCAAAACGGCAAAGTCATTCCGGCCACCTCCGCCTTTCCAAAACCGGCCAAGGGGCTGGACACAACATTCAGTTCTGACGCTGAGCTGGTTGTTCGTTTTACAGATGAAGCGGTTACCCTGACCCCTACAGAACTAAGCCAGTTACGTGAAGCCCTTAAGCCTATTGTTGCACGCGGCAAAGCGCGCTTGCAGGTTGATGTGCCAAAAGGTTTTTCAGAGGCCAAGCGGATGGGATTCTACCGGGCCATGGCGGTGCGCAATCTGCTGCTTGAAATGAAAATGCCCAAAAACCGGATAGAACTGGCAGTACGCGAAGGCAAGGCCAGCGCAAATGCCTCCCTTGTTCGGATATCAACGCCAGAATGACAGAAAAAATTCATAACATACGAAAACATACACACCTGTTTCTTTCAGAGCGATCTCCCCAGCAGCTGTTCGTGCTTATTGTTCTTGCAAGCAGTATCTGCCTGATGCTCTGGGCCTCATTCACCAGAGTTGATGTAATTGTGAGAACCGAGGGACGCATTGTGCCTGCAGGAAAGTCCCAGATCGTTCAGCATCTTGAAGGAGGTATTGTCAGAAAAATCCTTGTCCAGGAAGGCCAGGTCGTTACGTCAGGTCAACCGCTCATGGAGCTTTCTGACATCCAGGCCCGTTCAAGCCTTGGTCAGGAACAATCCAAACTCTCGGCACTGCGCGGTCGTGAAGCACGTCTGCTTGCAGAGCTTACCGGACAGGGCAGTATAAGTTTTCCTGCAGACTTAAACGACCCTAACGTTATAAAAGTCGAAACAAGTGCCTGGCAAGCCCGTCGTTCTCAGCTGGCAGAGGAGATCCGCGTTCTGCGGGCCCAAAGTTCTCAAAAAGGAAGTGAGCTGACAGAGATCGCCTCAAAACGCCGTAATTTACAGGGCGAGCTGGATGTCCTAACCAAACAGCTGCATGTAATTGAGGGACTGCGAAAAAATAATGCAGCATCAGAAATGGAAGTTCTGGAAATCCAGTCCCGCATACAGCGCCTGAACTCACAGATTGCAGAGGCGACAACCGCAAACCCGCGCCTTCGAGCCGCCCAATCAGAAGCTGAATCCCGGGTCAGTGAAGCCATAGCCCGTTTCAGGGCTGAGGCATCTTCAGCCCTGACCCAGGTACGAGAAGAACTGGCAAAGGCAAGCCATGAAATCGGCACCAACGTTGACCGGGTTGACCGAGGCGTTGTCCGCGCCCCTGTTTCAGGTTTTATCAACAAACTGAATGTCGCCACCATCGGCGGTGTTGTCAGACCGAGTGAAGTCCTGCTTGAGATCACCCCCAGCGACCAACGGATTGTGATTGAGACCCGCGCAAACCCCAATGACCGTGCAAACCTGCGTCGGGGCCTGCATGCCCGTGTCCGGATCGGTGCTTATGACTATGCGACCTTCGGCACCCTGGATGGTCAGGTAACTGATGTCAGTGCCGACACGATCACCGATGAACGTGGTACCCGTTTCTATCGCGTCAATGTAGAGATCAACGCCTCAACCATGGCCTCGCGGGTCCGCCATCCCGGCGCCCTGATCCCCGGTATGGCGGCCAGTGCCGATATTGTTGTCGGCAAACGCACTATTCTTTCGTATCTCCTGTCACCGCTCCTCAAATTCCGTGATGGGGCTTTCCGGGCATCTATACTGACAACCATTCCTGATCTGGCATTACTACCTTCAACGCTACCCAACGAGAGTGCTGATTATGTTTAAACAACTACGCATGTACTACCTGTATGTCATCCTGCCGTTTGCGCTTCTTCTGGTAGGCGCAATCACCTACTTTGATGCCATTAGATCCACCATTGTCCGTAATCCGCATCCCCAGATCAACTACACGATCTTTGTCATTATTTTGATCGGCGGCACACTAATCATACGCTGTGCAGTTCAGCTTATGCGTGAAGCACGCACACTGACTGATTTTTCAGCGGCTATCAGAAACGACACTGACCTTGCCACCCTGCAGGATATGGCCATTGCCTATGATGGCGACATCTCGTATGTACTCAGGATGATTGCAGCATCCGGTGGGCGCCCTATTTCCCAGCAGGAACAGACCGCTATTGAACATGAACTGGTCAAGGCCGGCAGCCGTCTGACACGTCGCAATGCACTACCTCAGTATCTGACCGGCCTGTTGGTCGGTATGGGTCTATTAGGTACCTTTATCGGGCTGTTATCCACCCTTAATGACATCTCGGCCCTGATCAGCAGCTTTGCTGATCTTGATATGTCGACTGCCAACCCGATTGTGGTATTTCGTGCAATGATTGAACGGATGAAGGCGCCGATGCAATCAATGGGCATCGCCTTTTCCGCCTCTCTTTTCGGTCTGCTAGGCTCCATTATCCTGGGATTGATGATGGTGGCAATCCGTCGCTTCCAGGGCGACATTCTCTCTCTGCTTGGTTCGGAGGTTGCACAGCATATTGAATTTGCCCTGGCACATGAGGGGTTTACCTACAGCAAAGGGGCACTCAAGCTTGGCCTTGATCAGCTGGGCGGTGAAGCCATCACTGCAAGTAAAGTGTTAGCACGCCCCACCAAGCCACTTGATCTGAAAATCACCATGCCTGCCGGAGCAACCCAACCGGTAAATATTGGTGATATTACGGTACAGACAACAGCTGAGACTCCTCAAAATCTTGCACCAAGAGAAACTGCAGAAATCACGGAAAGTACGGACAGCAGGCTGCGTGATGCCCAGGAACTCACCATTTCTGCATCAGGCTCATCCCTGTCCTCAGGAGATGAAACCCGCATACTGCTACGTATTGAGGAAAGGCTGGCAGAAAACGCCAAGCTGCAGCTCCGTACCCTTAACTCCGAAGTTGAAGACTTCCAGAAGCAACGGGCAGATATGTTGCGGACCCTTACGGAGCATACTGAGGCCAGCAACAACTTCAGAGGTGAACTGCAGCGTGTCGGACGGCAGCTGGGCACCATTCTTGGCATTATGGAAAAAGGGAATGCTGACACCTCAACACAACTATCAGAACTGATGGTACGTATGGCTGGTGACTTCACGGAATCACACCGCTTAATGACCATTCAGGTGGAAGAGCAACGCAGGCTCAATGAGAAATTGCAGCATCTTACAGGCAAAGAATAACCAGCAGTTCTACGCTGGTAAAACAACTGACAAACCTGATATACTAACAAATGTTGCGTATTCGCTATGTTAGTTCGTCACCATGAGGGACCCATCAGGAGATACACACATGGCTAACGAGACCAAAACAGAAGACAATAAGCAGCTTCTCAAGGCAATTGCCGAAGGCCGGGTTGAACAGGCACGGGTCGAGACAGATGGCACCATTCTTGTTCCACGACTAGAGGAACAGCTTCAATCTGTCGATATTGCTGACATTGATTTGGTACTCGGCTTTACCGATGGTTCCTATGTCATCATCTCCAACGGCGCACTGGATGCTGCCAGTAACACCCCGCACAACGTTATTTTTAACACATCCAAAGACACCCTTGACCACCTTTTCAAACTGACAGGCCACAGTAATCCAGCCAAAGCCGGAAGCCTGCGGGTTGTTACGGAACATATTGATGCTGCACGACTGATTGATGAAGATGCCGGCAGACAAAATCAGGATGAACCAGAGCTACCCGCACCACCAGCCCCCATAGCCAAGGTAAGTGCTGGAGCATCGTTGGGCAAAGGACCAGGAAAAGGCCCTGGTATGGGAGGCAGCGGTGAGGGCGAGGGCGAAGTTGCTGCAACGGTTACGCCGACAACAACTCCCCAACCTCCGGTATATCGTGTAGGTAAAAAGACAGAAGTAAGTGTCCAGGATCTTTTGAACGGCCTGGGCTTGGGTGAGCAGCCGAACTTTACTCAAACCATGTATACTTCAAGAGAATTCAAGGTTACACCTTCAGGTCGTACCGACATCCCCTTGGGTGCGTATGACGCTAACCTCACATCTGCTCAGCTGGAGCAACGGTCCGGTCCTGCCGGCCAATCAACCCGTGAATTGATCTATGGCACAGCTGGTAACGATACTATTGATCATAATGCGGCCTTTAGTTCAGGAATCGCACAGTGGTCCAAAACTCTGCACCTGACCTTCAACAACTTCTCTGAGGTATCCGCCATAGAAATGGTGGTTAGCGCAACGAAACTTGCCCAGCTACAGAGTTTAGGCATTGACTTTAAGATTCAGGGAACCGGCGTAAGCCAGGTTTCTGCCAACACCTGGAGCATCACCCCATCAACCGACATCTTCGGTTATGGCCAGGATATCCAGATTGTTTACAACGTCAGTGACAGCACTGTCGACGCAGTAGACTTTGGAGCTGACATCACGGTCACGGGCAAAACCGGCCCGCTTAACTTTGAAGTCACGAACAACATAACCTTGACCTGGCGTGAAGCCACCACAGAGGGTGATTTTACGGTCCCTGGCACTTCGGGTTATATGATGGTATTGCCACGGGCCGGTGTAGGCTACGAATTTTTTGCCGGGGATGGAAATGACACCGTCTATGCCGGAGCAGGACACGATCTGGTGCATGGAGAGACCGGTAACGATACACTCTTCGGCCAAACCGGCAATGACACGCTGGATGGCGGGTTGGGCAGTGACGCCCTTGACGGTGGCCAAGGTGTTGACACTGCCACCTATATCAATGCCACTACGGGTGTTGTTGCAGCCTTACAAACCGGGCTGCTTGCCAACACAAATGAGGCAGCAGGCGACACCTACGTCAACATTGAAAACCTGACCGGCTCCTCTTATGGCGACACACTGATCGGTGATGCCCAAGCCAATACATTAACCGGTCTGGCAGGTGACGACACACTGATCGGGCTGGGCAATGGCGACACCCTGAACGGCGGTGACGGCACCGATACCGCCAGCTATGCCTATGCCACAAGCGCCGTAACCGTTAGCCTGACCAGCAATACCGGCACCCAGGGCGAAGCAGACGGCGACACCCTGATCTCCATCGAAAACCTGACCGGTAGCGGGTATAATGACACCTTCACCGGCGCTGCAGGCATCCAGGCCAACGCCTTTGATGGCCGCAGTGGTAACGACACGGTCAGTTACGCGGTCTCCCAGGCCGGTATAGTTGCAACCCTTGACCCATCATTACTCCTTACACCACTTGCACAGACCAATGATGCAGCCGGCGACACCTTTACCAATATTGAGAACCTAACCGGCACCGCCTACGACGATACCCTGATAGGTAACACCGATGCCAACGTGCTCACCGGTGGCGATGGTAACGACCTGCTGGAAGGCCTGGCAGCAGGAGACAGTTTTATCGGTGGTAACGGCACTGATACGGTCAGCTATGCCAACTCAACCGTAGGGGTTGTTTCATCGCTAACCAGTCTTTTTACCGCAGGACCAGCGGTTGTACAAACAAACGACGCCCTAGGCGACACTTACAGTGGCATCGAGAACATGATCGGCACCGCTCTGAATGACACCTTGATCGGCGACAGCGGCAATAACCGCATAGAAGGTAGTATCGGTAACGACACCCTGGAGGGGATGGCTGGCGCTGATCAGTTAATCGGCGGTAGTGACACCGATACGGCAAGCTATGCTCATGCTGCCAGTTACGTCAAGGCATCGCTTACCACAGGACTATCGGGCTTCAGCAATGAAGGTGATGCAGCTGGCGATACCTACGACGGCATTGAAAACCTGACCGGTTCCGGCTTCAACGACACATTGATTGGAAACGGAGAGATTAACACCCTGTTGGGTGGTGATGGAGACGATGTCCTTGAGGGGATGGCTGGAGCCGACATTCTGGATGGAGGTACCGGTACCAACACCGCCAGCTACGAGCATAGTGCCGACCAGGGCGCCGGGACCGGCGTTACTGCATCACTTGCAGCTCCGGCAGGCAACACCGGTGATGCAGCAGGAGACAGCTACACCAACATTCAGAATCTGATCGGCTCTGCCTACAACGATACTCTGGCCGGTGATACCAACGCCAACACCCTGACCGCAGGCGCTGGTAACGACATTGTTACCGGTGGGGCCGGCACAGACATCTTGTATGGTGGCACAGGAAACGACACACTGAATGATGATCTGGTCGGCGCTGCCCGGCTGTATGGTGAAGCAGGTGATGATGTCATTACCTTCAGTGCCTATGACAGCACCATTGATATTATTGACGGTGGAAGCGGCAATGACACGCTGGTTTCAAATTATACCGGCTCTGGCCAGAGCACAGTCAATCTCTTTTCCGGTTCCATCAGCTTTCCCAGCGGTTCTGCCACCCTGATCAGTATTGAAAACTACACTGCCCTGGGCAGCAACACCGCCTATGTCTATGCCAGCACTGAAAACAACGTAATTATTGGCGGAAGCACACTGAACGACTACGTTGACTACCGCAACGCTATTGCCGGGGTCAACGTCAACCTTACAACCGGTGCTGTCAACGGCGGTAGTGGTAATGACACTCTGAGCAACATTGAGCACATTGTCGGCAGCCAGTGGAATGACACTATTATTGGTAATGCGGACAACAACACGATCCGCAGCAGTTACGGCGCAGATTACATTGATGGCGGCACTGGTGTTGACACCTGGTATATTGATTGGGGTGGTGCCTCAACCACTGCATCACTGCTGACTGCAGCTCAAAATACCGCATTGGGAATCATTATGACCGGTGATGCAGCCGGTAAAACCGTAGTCAACATGGAAAATATAACCGCCAGTCAGGGAGACTGGGTCTACGGAAATCAAGCAGACAACAACCTCTATGGTCGGGGGATGATTGAAGGGTTTGTCGGTAATGACGTCATCCGCGGCAACGGCACATCGGCTATTGCCAGTTATGCCAATGCTGGCAACAGCTATTTAGCCTCGCTCGGCATCACAACGGCTGCCGGTACTGGTGTGACGGCCAACCTGACCACCACCCTATTTACCAATGGCGGCCAAGTAACGAACAGCGGAGATGCCGCCGGTGACACCTACACCAATATCAACAGCCTGTACGGCTCTGCCTACGACGACCAGCTGGTCGGCAATTCGGCCATTAATACTCTGATCGGTGGAGCTGGAAACGACACCCTTGAAGGCCTGGTGGGGGCAGATGTGCTAAAGGGTGGCACTGGCAACGACACCGTATCCTACGCCCATGCCAATACCGGCGTACTGGTTGACATTGACAACAACAGTTCCAGAGCTGCCTCCATGACCGGCGATGCCGAAGGAGATACCTTCTTTGAAATTGAAAACATCATCGGCACGTCATTTAACGATTCACTGTACGGAGATAATTACGATAACACCCTGACCGGCGGCCTGGGCAACGACCTGCTGGATGGCGGCAGCGGGTTTGATACTGCCAACTACGCCGATGCCACCGGGGCCGTCAACATAGATCTTGCAAGCGGCACGGTTACCGGTGCAGCCGGCAGTGACACCCTGGTCAGTATCGAACGGATCATCGCCTCCAGCCATGCCGACACCATCGTCGGTACCGCAGGTGACGACGTACTGGATGGTGGCGCTGGAGCCGACACCCTGAATGGCGGGGGCGGTTCTGACACGGTTTCCTATGCCACTGCCGCCGGTGGACGCGATGTCAACCTGCTTACTGGCGTCAATACTGACAACGACACGTACATAAGCATTGAAAACATCATCGGTTCTTCAGTGGGGGAAACCCTGGTGGGGGACACCAGCAACAACATCATTGAAGGTGGAGGTGGAAATGACACTCTTAATGGCGGTTCTGGTACAGACACCGCCAGTTACGCCAACGCGGCCATAGGTGTCACGGTAAACCTCGGACTGGCTACCGCCCAGGACACTGTTGGGGCAGGTAGCGATACCCTGAGCAACTTTGAAAACCTGTTGGGGTCAGCCTACAATGATGCTCTTACCGGAAATGCCGGCGCTAATATTCTGAACGGGGGGGCGGGAGATGACCTGCTGGTTGCCGGGGCCGGTGGTGCTGATACCCTGATCGGAGGCACCGGTACTGACACAGCCAGCTTTGCCGATGCCGGAGCAGCGGTTGCTATCACCATCAACGGTAGCGGTACCAACTCAGATGGTGCAACCGTTAGCTTGACCGGTATCGAAAACCTAATCGGCTCTGCCTATAACGACACCTTAACCGGCGATAACCTTGACAACCTGATTATTGGCGGATTGGGTAATGACATCATTAACGGTATGGGGGGCAGTGACACGGTTTCCTATGCAGATGCCAGCGCCTTTGTCACGGTTAACCTAGCCAACACTGGTGTCAACGTCAGTGGTGGTGCCGGCAATGACTCCCTCAGCAACATTGAAAACATCATCGGATCGGTCTATGCAGACACCATTACCGGCGATGGCTCCGCCAACATCATTGAAGGTGGTGCCGGAGCTGACACCATGATTGGTGGTAGTGGTAGTGATACCGCCAGTTATGAGCACTCTGATGCAGGAGTCTCAGTTACAGTCAACGCCTTATCAGGAAATACAGGGGGCCATGCAGCCGGAGACTCTCTCAGCGGCTTTGAAAACCTGACCGGATCAGCCTTTAGTGACAGCCTGTTCGGTGATCTCAACAACAACATCCTGTCCGGCGGTGCTGGAGATGACCTGCTGCTCGGTGGAGCTGGCGCCGATACCCTGTATGGTGGAACCGGCAGCGATACCGCCAGTTATCAAGGTTCCACAGCCGGAGTATCAGTCAACCTGACCAGCGGCGTCACATCAGGTGGGCATGCTGCCGGCGATACACTCTCAAGCATTGAAAATCTGATCGGTTCATCCTACAACGACAGCCTGTACGGTGATGCAGCCAACAACGTGATAAACGGTGGCCTGGGTAGTGATACCATCTACGGCTACGCCGGTAACGATACACTTGATGTTCAGACAGGCCGTGATAGCGCCTTTGGCGGAGACGGTGACGATCTATTCTATGTAGATGCCCAGGGGACTGTTGCAAATGGCAATCTTCCGTCACAAGTGAATGGAGAAAACAACACCAGTTGGGCTTATGGTGGCGGTGATACCATTAAGCTCTTTAACCTCGGGAGCAGCTACTCACTGACCACCCTTGCCAGTGTAACCAATAACATGGAAATACTGGATATCAGGGATAGTACCAGCACCGACCTAAGCATTGTTAGCCTTGACGTGCGGAATTTTGTCGATGGCGGCAACGGATCTCAAATCTGGATCAAGGCTGACTCTGGAGACTCGATCAACCTGAGTGGGTTAACGCTGGTAGGTGATACAGCTGTAGCCAGTTCAGGAGTTGCCGGGACCACAGATTACACCATCTACAACTCTTCAGGCACCCAGGTTGCTCAGATTCATTGGCAGACCGCCTGACAATAGCTCGTACAAATCAGCATCCACCTCGTTCTACTGCGTAATGGCTACTTACCGCCATTACGCAGTAGCTGACATTACGACCAAGAAGAGCCCCAGCCTATGACCGATATGCCTGCAGTATCTGCTCCACAGGCAGGAGAAAGACTTACCCGCACTGAACTGTTACAGGCTGTTAACGGTTTGTGTGGTTCTAACCGTACCGCTGCAACGGTGCTGGGCATGGCCTGCAAACGCCTTGCGGCCAAAACCGGCAACTGGCCCAAACAGGTCCGCCGCCTTAATTTCCTTAAACTTACTGCACGCTATGCAGCCGGTCCGCTCCATGAAGCTCTGCATCTGCCCGGCGACCTGGCGCTGTTGCAGGCATCGGCAGACAGCTTTATCCTGCTGCACCGCACAGAACAACGCTGGCAGCTGATCGGCCAGGATGGCCTGCCACTGCCTGGCCAGGTAGATGTGAACAATGAAGCCTACGTTGAGGCGGTAGTGCTGCAGTTACCCCAGGCACCTATCAATCTGGAAGGATTTGCCTCCCTTGCCACGCTCTGGCCAGAACTGCGCGCAGCCTGGGCAGAAGTGGGCATTGCAAGCCTCTTCATCAACTCCGGCCAGCTGTTGTTACCGCTGTTTTCCATGTTGGTGTACGATAAAGTGGCTAATAACGCACTGTTTGAAACCATGTGGGCACTTGCCTTCGGCATGGTGCTCTACGTTGTAACCGATGTGGGGATGCGCTTTGTCCGCAGTTGGTCTACCGAGCGGATCGGGGTTGATCTTGCCCAGCGTAGCGATGAAAATCTCTGGCACAAACTGATCGCCCAGGTAGAACTGCCCGGAGGGGGCTTTTCCCGTTTTATGACCAATTACCGGGACCTGACCCTTTCACGTGACTTTGTCTCCTCCAGCTATCTGCTTGCCCTGGCCGACATCCCTTTTCTACTGCTGTATCTGCTGGTAATCGCTATCATTGCCTGGCCGTTAATGCTGGTGGCACTGCTGTTGGTACTGGTCTATACCGGCGTGGGACTTGCCCTGCAGACCAATGTAACCAGCCTTTCCAAGCAGTCAGAACAGCAGACCACCCGCAAACTGACCTTCATGGGTGAAGTGCTGGGATCTCTTGATATTGTCCGCACCGTGCCCGGTTCAACGTTTTTCCTGCGCAACTGGCGAGACCTGACAGACCAATCCTCGCAACTTGATGCCAAACGGCGGCTTTCCTACACTCATCTGGGCATGCTTTCCAGCAGCATGCAGACCTTATCAACGGTAATCATTCTGCTTGTCGGCGTCTATCTGATTGAGGCCCGATTATTGACCATCGGCAAGCTGATCGCCTGCAACCTGCTAACCGGACGGGCGATGGGGCTGGTGGCATCATTGTTTGCCGTAACCGGTAAGTGGCAGGATTTCCAGCGGGCCGCAGAGCGGATGGAGAACAGCCTGGAAGCTGTCCCTGAGCGGGAGTGCACCCCCCAGCCTGAAATATCCGGCCAGGTCAGCGTGGTCAACCTCGCTAAAAAGTACGAAGGCCGTCCCACTGCCCTTGATGCCGTCAGTTTTAACGCCTCTCCCGGAGAGCGGATCGCCCTGTTGGGCCGTCCCGGAGCCGGAAAGACCACCCTGCTGCGCTGCCTTGCCGGCCTGTGCCGCCCTGATAGCGGACAGATCCTGATCGATGGCCTTGCACTGGAGGACTGCGCCCAGATTGACCGGATGCGCTGGATGACCTATAAATCCCAGGACCCGGTTGTATTTAGCGGCACACTGGAGGCCAACCTCCGTGTGGCAGGATGCCAGGACCGGAATCGGCTTGCTGAGGCATTAGTGGTAAGCGGACTTGAAGATGAGTTTAAAAGTGGCCGGATGTCGCTGGGAATGCAGCTGACTGAGCGGGGTAACAATCTGTCCGGTGGTCAACGTCAGAAAGTGGCATTAGCTCGGGCTCTGGCACAGCCCAGCCGTATACTGCTGCTTGACGAACCGACCCTTGGCCTTGACCCGGATAGCGAACGCCTGCTTGCGGAGCGTTTACCAGGGTTTCTGGGCGATACGACCCTGCTGATCATGACCACCCACAGCGCCATCATGCTTGCCACTATCCAACGGGTAATCGCCCTGGATGGCGGCAAGATCGTTGCTGACGGTCTGCGTGAAAAGCTGGTCAGGGTTAGCTAGAAAGAACAGGTTTACCATGCCAGATACCGCCGTTCTGTTACTTCAGATGGGAGGCCCGGATTCTTTAGAGGCGGTTAAACCGTTTCTATTAAACCTGTTTTCTGACCGGGAGATCATCAAGATTGGTCCGGCCTGGTTGCAACCGTTGATCGCCCGGATGATCGTCAAACGCCGTACCCCCACGGTGGTAGAAAAATACCGCGAAATAGGCGGTAAATCCCCAATCAAAGAGCTGACCCAGGCCCAGTCAGATGCACTTACCACAGAGCTGGGGGTTCCCTGCCATATCGGTATGCGTTACTGGCATCCGTTTACCCGGGAGACCCTGCTCAGACTACGGCACAGCGGCATCAGAAAGCTGGTGGCACTGTCGCTGTACCCCCACTATTCCCGTGCCACCAGCGGTTCCAGCTTCAACGACCTGACCCGCTGTCTGGCTGATCTGGATAGTGACCTTGAGGTTGTGCGGATTCCCCACTTTTACGACCACCCACTCTACATCGATGCCCTGGCGGAAAAGATTGAAGCCGGGTTGGCCGGTTTTTCTGACCGCAGCGCCGTACAACTGTTGTTTTCAGCCCACTCCCTGCCGCAATCTTTCATAGATGAAGGCGATCCCTACCTTGAGCATATCCAGACCACGGTCCGGCTGGTCATGGAAAAATTTGGTACTGTCAGCCATCACCTGGCTTTTCAGTCACGGGCCGGGCCGGTCAAATGGCTGGAGCCCTCCACCGATGACAAATTGCAGGAGCTGGCAGCAAACGGCTGTAAAAACCTGCTGATGGTGCCACTTTCCTTTGTATCGGATCATATTGAAACCCTGCATGAAATTGATATTGAATACGCCGAGGAAGCCCATAAACTGGGCATCAGCGACTTCCGACGGATAGCGTCGCTTAACAGCTCTCCAACCTTTATCCACTGTCTGGCAGAACTTGTGCGGAATGCTCTGAAATCGTCGTAAGGAAGAGCTCCGCAACAAGTTTTTGAAATCTTCATAATTGTTCATACTCTTTTCACAACCCCTTCTTAAAGGATTGGTAAGCTGGAATCATCAAAACGAGGTTGGTTACCAACCACTACCAAGACACGGAGGAAGAACATCATGAAAAAATCATTTTTAGCACTCACTGCAGCAGCAGCCCTTGCCCTTGCCGGTTCAGCCATTGCCATGCCCGGTATGGGCGCAGGTCAAGGCATGGGACCCGGCATGAAGGCCCAGGGCCAGTATTCGGAGCAGTATAAAAAGTTTGCCGCAGAAACTCTGCCGATTCGTCAGGAGATGATGAACAAGCATTTTGAGCTGCAAAAAGAGTTTTTGAAGGAAAAACCTGACCAGGAAGTAATCAAGAAGCTGCAGGCAGAGGTTGGAGAATTGCGCAAAAAGATGATTGATGCCCACACCAAGTCCGGCTTGCCGATGGGCAAGATGGGTAAGCGCGGGCACAAAGGGATGCGTGGTGGCGGCATGGGCATGATGCAGATGGATTGTCCGATGATGACTGCTCCGCCGGCACCAGCCAAGTAACAACTGATGCGCTCTCTTTTTTCAGTATACCTTCTGGTGGCTCTTCTGCTGCTGACCGCCCTACCGGCAGCAGCAGAAGAGCCTGAGCCAGGTCAAGGCCGGGGCTGGCGAGGCGGGCGTACGCCTGGCGAGATGGGACCTCCTCCCTTTGGAGATTACTGCCCACGCAGACACGCCGACCACTATGGAGCGCGCCAACCGCTGCAGACGCCGGACGAGGCAAAAGAACGGCTGCGGCTCTTCTTTAACGTTCTCCCTGCTCAAATAACCCTGCGCAAAGAGGTGCGGATGGGATATATTGCTGACATCACCAATGCCGATGGATCATTGCTTGACCGGGTAATTATCGACAAACGGTCTGGCAGAATACGTTCTATCCGCTAATGGAACAGCCATGCAGCCACCGATTTTGATAGTTGAAGATGACCAGAAGATCGCCCGGATCATCAAGGCCTACCTTGAAGGCGCTGATTTTCGTGTTGTCCATGCCGATACGGCCCGTGCTGCACTGGAAAAGGCAGAGGCGGAACTGCCGCTGGCGGTGATCCTTGATCTTGGTCTGCCGGACAGAAGCGGTGAGGAGTTGTGCCAGGACCTGAAAGATTTGGGATCATTTCCGGTGATCATGTTGACCGCCAAATCATCGGAAGAAGAGCGAATCACCGGCTTTGCCCTGGGTGCAGATGACTATGTAGTCAAACCGGCTTCTCCCCGCGAACTGGTTTATCGGGTCAAGGCGGTACTGAAGCGGTATGACGGCGCCAATGCAGGTGGCCAGCCCATTAGTTTCAACAACGGCACGCTGATACTGGACAGCCGCCGCCACAGCCTAACCTGCCGTAACGAGCCCTGCAGTGTCACCCCCACCGAATTCAAACTATTGCAGACCCTTGCCAATGCACCTGGCCGAACCTATAGCCGAGATGAACTGGTTTCAAAGGCGCTGGGCTATCAGTTTGACGGCTATGAACGCAGCATTGACGCCCATATCAAGAACCTGCGTCAGAAGATTGAACTGGATAGCCGTAAACCTGAATTTATCAAGACCGTCTACGGTATCGGCTATCTTTTCTGCGGAGAGCGGGATGCGGTTTAGCCTGCAACGCAAACTGCTGGTGCTGCTTGGCCTGGTGACGCTGATCGCCCTTTCCTCCTCTATCCTGCTCAGAAATTTTGTGATCCGCGACTTCAAGGCCTTTGGCGAAGGCCGGATGCTTGACCGTCTCTATCAGGTGCAGGCAGTCCTGGAAGGGCGTTACGAACAGGCTGGCGGCTGGAAGCCTGAACAGGTTGCCGATGACCTGGTCTGGGCCTGGCTTTCCGGTATTGAACTACGCCTCTATGATACCAACAACCACTTAGTGCTGGACACCAGACAGGCGCTGGCAAGCCTGCCTCCCATCATGCAACAACGGATTGCCGCTTCAACCAGCAGGCGCCCGCTGACGCCGGAATCAGCAGAATTCCAGACCTATCCGCTCTTCCGCAAAGGTGAAGAAATTGGTCATATTGATCTTCAGCTACCCAAACCGGTTCACGAAACCTTCTTTATCCGTTCTTCAAATCAGTTTCTGATCTATTCGCTGCTGGGACTTGGCTTAACTGCAGTCATACTCAGCGTTCTGGCGTCCAGACGTATTTCGCGTCCCCTGCAGGAGTTAACCACTGTAGCGGAAGGGCTGGCAGGAGGCGTTCCTGGTCACCGGGTTCAGGTACAAAGCGATGATGAAATCGGCCGCCTGGCAAGCACCTTCAACCGGATGGCTGACCGCTTGGAGGCACAGGAACAGTTGCGCAAACAGCTGGTTTCAAATGCTGCCCACGAACTGCGCACGCCGCTGATGGTGATCCGTGGCGAGCTGGAAGGGATGATGGACGGCCTGCTGCCGGTCACCCCGGAGGCGTTACAGTCGCTACATGATGAGGCCAGCCGCCTGACAACCATCCTTGACGGTGTTGATGAACTGACCAGGGCACAAACCGCTGCACTGCAGTTGCATTGTCAACATGTAACGTTACTTCCCCTGATGCAAGGGATTGTCTCCCGCTTTGAAAGGACTGCACAAGAACAGCAGATCCGCATCCTGATACGCGGTGACCAGGATCTTATTGCCTGGATCGACCCAGACCGTTTTACCCAGATCATCACCAATCTGATCAGTAATGCGTTGAAGGCGATGCCCAATGGAGGCAGGCTGGAAATTCATCTTTCAGCCACGCCGCAGGCACGCCATATTGAAGTCGTCGACACCGGAACAGGTATCCCTGAAGAGTTGCTTCCCCATGTTTTTGAGCGGTTTGCCAAGGGAAAGACAGGCGGACTGGGGCTGGGACTGGCCATTGTCAACGAGCTGGTTACCGCCCATGGCGGTAGTATCTCAGTCAGCAGTGAACCAGACAAAGGCACCTGTTTTCGTATCGAACTGCCTGAAAATGATGGAGGAACAACATGAGCATGACCGAAGAGCTGGTTGGATGGAGCTGGGAGCAAAAGTGTCAAAAAGCGGTTGAGGCGCTAGGTACCAACGGCTTTACCGCTGTCTACTGCAAGACCCCCGACGATGCCCGTCAGTATATCCTTGATGCAGCAACAGATGCGGCAACAATAGGGTTTGGCGGGTCCATGACCATTGCTGACCTAGGAGTCCAGCAAGCCCTTGCCGACCAGGGCAAGGAGATCCTGAACCACAGCAGCAGTGACCTGTCACGGGAACAAAAGATGGAGATCATGCGGCGGCAGTTGACCTGCGACCTGTTTCTTTCCGGCAGCAACGCCCTTACCCTGTCCGGTGAGCTGATCAACATTGATGCCACCGGCAACCGGGTGGCCGCCATGTTCTTTGGCCCCAGGATGGTGATTGTGGTGGCAGGTCGTAACAAACTGGTGGATGGCACGCCGCAGGAGGCGATCCAGCGGGTCAGGCAGTGGGCAACGCCGCCCAATGCCAAACGCCTCAACTTTAACACCCCCTGTGCCAAGACCGGTTTTTGCAGCAACTGCAACTCACCGGACCGGCTCTGCCGGGTCACCACCATCATCGATCGCAAGCCTCGCTTTACCGATCTGCGGGTGGTGGTGGTCAATGCCGAACTGGGGCTCTAAGCAGCTGGTGGATTTGCTACAGACATTTGGCAGGGCGCTGCAGAATCTGCTGCTACCGCCCCGCTGCCCTATCTGTCATGAGCTGGTCGCAGATTCAGACCAGCTGCATATCTGTGCCGACTGCCTGGCCGCCCTGCCAAGGGTGGCCTCACCGGTCTGTTCAATCTGCGGCATACCGTTTGACGGCGCTGGTGCAGATCACCCCTGCAGCCGCTGCCTGCAAACGCCGCCGTTCTATGCTGCAGCCAGGGCAGCCCTGCGTTATGAAGGGGCCTGCCGTGACCTGATCCACCGTTTCAAATACGATTACAAATCGCACCTGCGACGTCCCCTTGGCCTGCTCACAGCCCATTTGCTGGCTGATTTTGCAACCCAACAGCAACCAGATCTGTTGGTGCCGGTTCCACTGCATGTCAGCCGCCTGCGTCGTCGAGGGTTTAATCAGGCCGTCTTGCTGGGGGAAGTCCTTTCCCGCCAATGGCAGATTCCTTTGCTGCGGCAGGGGTTGAAACGAACCCGCCCCACCACCCCACAGATTGAGCTAACCCTTGAACAGCGCACCCACAACCTGCATAACGCCTTTAGCGTTACCAACAGCAGCGCCATTCGTGATCGACGGATCATGCTGGTGGATGATGCCTTCACCACCGGCAG
>JAJTBI010000151.1 GCA_021286935.1 Geobacteraceae bacterium | reverse complement strand
TTTGGCGCCGGACGTGCTGTTTCTGTAACACCGCCATCCTGCTGTATCCTGCCCGCCTTGAGGACAATCTCCCGCACCCTTTCATCACCCAGCGTGGTGTTGATCCGGTCGCGCAGTTCCGTTTTCATAAAGCTTAGCTGCTGCATCCAGGGGCCACTGGCTACAACAACCGTCAACACCCCGCCAACCAGGCGCAGTGGTCTGGTCCGGGCGGCGATAGCAGGCCCCACTGCTTGATCCCAACTTTCCCAGATCACGAGATCTTTCAGACGAGCTCCCAGTTCCGGGTTAAGACCAGAACCGGTGAGCAGCCTGCTGATCCGCTCAGGGCTGCCTTTGGGGCGCTTTCCTGCCATGTGCCATCCTCCGCCTGTACCAGCCGCCCACGACCTGCCCGCCTATTGCAGCGGCCAAAGTGAAAGGAATAACACGCCAGCCAAATCCGGCCAGATGTCGAAAATGGACCACTAACGGAATTGGCAGATGTGCCAGAAATAGCCAGGGCAATGAAAACTTCTTAAATGATTCCCGTAGATAACCACAGGGTATACTTACCAGAAAAGCACCAATCACCAGTCCAGCGAAGGCAAATGAATCTTGCATGCAGATCCCCTTTTCGGCATAGTATGAAGTTCGGTTACCATTGTCAACCAGGTCGCATCAAGGAGTAACCCCATGGGGCAGCAGGTGGTTAGCGAAGGACAATACCTTGCAGTATTCAATTCCACCCATCGGGTCCTCAAGGCAGAAGGCCTTTTAAAAAACAGCGGGCTGCCTATCATGCTTATCCCCGCTCCACGTGCGGTGCAGGCAGACTGCGGCCTTGCAATACGTTTTGATGAAGATCATCTAAATGTCATTATAGCGTTACTGACTGAGCAGAACCTGCTGCCGGCCTTTTTATGCCAGTTTACAAACAACACCTACGTCACCATCAGGGAGTATCAACATGAAAACCATTGATTGCCGTGGACAGGCCTGCCCGGCCCCGGTTATTGCAACCAAAAAAGCATTGGAAGAATCAGACACGTCATTATGTGTGCTGGTGGATGATGGCGCCCCGCGAGAAAACGTGGGACGCTTTGCCAGAAACCGTGGCTATCAGGTTGTTGAAGCCGCTGCGGAAGACGGCTGGACACTGCAGATAACCGGATCAGCAGCGACTGAGGGAACGGACCAGAATAACTCCCGATCTTCAGTCTCAGGAGACAGAGTCCTGCTCATCACCTCAGACCACCTGGGAGAAGGACCGCAAGAACTGGGGTACCTCCTCATGAAAAATTTTATTTTCACCCTACTTGAAACGCCGCAGCAGCCAGCGCGGATACTGTTTTTGAACAGCGGTGTACTGCTTGCCACAGAAGGTGCGGAGACGGTTGAGGCACTCAAACAACTTGAAGACAGAGGGGTTGAGCTGCTTGCCTGCGGTGTCTGCCTTGACTACTTCAAGAAAAAAGAGCAACTGGCTGTTGGACAGGTCACCAACATGTTCAGCACAGCAGAGCATCTGCTGACAGCAAGCTCAGTCATCAAACTCTAGGCACCAGATAATTCTTGACAAGAGCATACTGACACCTCTATAGTTTGCTCCTTTTAGGATACCCTGAGTATATTGGCGCTAAATGTTCGATAATCTTTCGGATAAACTGGAATCAGTCTTTAAAAAGCTCCGCGGTCAGGGAGTTATGACTGAGGACAACATCAAGGACGCCCTGCGAGAAGTTCGCCTGGCGTTGCTTGAGGCTGACGTTAATTTCAAGGTTGTTAAAGACTTTGTTGAAAATGTCCGTCTGAAGGCAGTCGGCACCGAAGTTATGCAGAGCCTGGCACCTGGTCAACAGGTGGTCAGAATCGTCCATGATGAACTGATCAGCCTGATGGGCGGCGATCAGGACAACAGCCTTGATCTTGCGGCAAAACCGCCTGTTGTACTTATGCTGGTCGGTCTGCAGGGCGCGGGTAAAACAACCACCTGCGGTAAACTGGGCAGCTGGCTGCGCAAACAAAAACGTCGTCCCCTGCTGGTTCCTGCTGACGTCTATCGTCCGGCAGCGATTGAGCAGTTGAAAACCGTTGGACGACAGCTGAATATTGATGTTTTTGATTCACAGTCAGGCCAGGAGCCGGTTGATATCTGCTCGGCAGCAGTTCGTTTTGCAGAGTTAAATGGCTTTGATACCGTACTGTTGGACACCGCCGGACGTCATCAGATTGATGACTACCTGATGAGTGAGCTTGAGCGGATCAAAGCCGTTGCCCAGCCCCGGGAAATCCTGTTTGTGGCTGATGCCATGACCGGTCAGGAAGCGGTCACGGTTGCCAGCGGCTTTAATGACCGCCTTGGCATTACCGGTGTCATTCTCAGTAAACTGGATGGCGATGCAAAAGGTGGCGCAGCCCTTTCCATCAAGGCGGTTACCGGAGCGCCGGTCAAGTTTGTCGGCCTGGGCGAAAAACTGGATGCCCTGGAGGTATTTCACCCGGACCGTCTGGTTTCACGTATTCTGGGGATGGGGGATGTACTCACCTTGGTTGAAAAGGCCCAGTCAGCTCTTGACGAAAAAGAGACGGCCCGCCTGACCCAGAAACTGAAGAAAAACCAGTTTGACCTTGAGGACTTTCTGGCCCAGTTGCAGCAGATTAAAAAGCTCGGTTCCCTTGAGTCTATCATGGGGATGATTCCTGGTATGGGCAAGATGATGAAGCAGATGCAGGGTGCCCAGCCCAGCGAAAAGGAAATGAAGCGAATTGAAGCAATCATCCGCTCTATGACCCCTGCTGAACGGGCAGATCATGGTATTATCAACGGCAGCCGCCGTCTGCGGATCGCCAAAGGTAGCGGCACAACGGTACAGGAAATAAATCTGTTGCTGAAACGTTTTACTGAAGCGCAGAAGATGATGAAACAGTTAACCAAACTAGGGCCCAAGAACCTGATGAAGGGGATGGGGGGATTGCCGGGTCTTGGCAATCTTGGGGGAATGGGCAAAGGGATGTTCCCTTTTGGCCGATAGCAAACTAAGACTCTAACCAACTCGCATTTTCATAAAATCGAGACACAACGCAGGAGGAAACACACAATGGCTACAAAAATCAGACTGCAGCGTCACGGCGCCAAGAAGCGCCCTTTTTATCAGGTTGTGATTGCCGATGAGCGTTCACGCCGTGATGGCCGCTTCATTGAAAATGTCGGTTACTACGACCCGACCAAAAATCCGGCTATTCTGAAGCTGAATGTCGAGAAAGTAATCGCCTGGCTTGACAAAGGTGCTCAACCGACTGACACCGTTAATCAGATTCTGAAAAAAGAAGGCATCCTGGAGAAGGCAGCCCAGGCAGCCTAGTAGAACGCTTCTTGCTCTATCCCGGCTCGTCCGGACACTACGAAGCAGAGGTACGCCAGATGAAAGCACTTGTCGAAACCATCGCGCAGGCTCTTGTCGACGACCCCTCCAAAGTGGTCACCTCCGAAGAGA
>JAJTBI010000150.1 GCA_021286935.1 Geobacteraceae bacterium | reverse complement strand
GGGCCAATTTTGTATCTTTCCGTACTGCTGTTCAACTGGGGGGTGACGCTCTGGATCGGTGAAAAACTGCTGGCCATGACCGGCATCTTCATCTTTACCCTGCCGATTGTGCTGGTGACCGTACTGGCCCTGCAGCGGGTCAATCGCTACCGAGAAGAAGAGCTGCGAGAACACCTCAAGGATTATCCCTGGTCGCCGTTGGGTCGCTGGTAGGCACGTTTGCCTGAGGCAGTTCCAGGGAAACCTCTGCACCACCGGGGCAATTGGTAACCGCAATACGGCCACTCATATGTTTTTCAATAATCATTTTAGACATATAAAGCCCCATGCCAACACCCTGTGCCTTGAACTTACGAGTAAAGTACGGATCAAAGACCTTGTGCATGATCTCTTGGGGAATCCCGCCGCCGTTGTCGCGTACTACGATCAGGGCGCTCGAACTCTGCTGCAAGCATCTTATTTCTATCTGCGGCTGTGACGGCTGTTGCAGCAGGATAGCCTCCTTGGCGTTCTGAATGATGTTCAAGAGTACCTGTGAAAACTCTTTGCGGTAACCGCTGATGACCGGGTCACCGTCTGCACTGAGGTTGAGCTGAATACCACGCGCCTCCAGGTCATCACGGACCAGTGCCAGCGCCTCGGTAGTCGCTTGAAGCAAACTGAATGACTGCCGCTCATAATCGGGCTGATAAAAGGCGCTGAAGGTGTCAATGGTGTGCGAAAGATCATGCAGGATATCGAGACATTTTTCTGTATACTCATTGCATGTTGACAGCGTCAGGCTCTTGTCAGCAAATTCAGCCTGCAGATTCTGCATCAGAAGTGAGACATTGTTCAGCGGCTGCCGCCATTGATGGGCAATATTGCTGAGCATCTCGCCCATGGCAGCCAGGCGGGCCTGATGGGCCAGAATATGATCTTTAGCCCGGTTCTTTTCCACCTCCTGGGCTATCCGTTGTTCCAGCTCGATATTGAGGCGGCGCAATTCTTCTTCAGCCTGTTTGCGTAGCAGCAACGCCTCTTCCAGTTCCCGGACCTTTTCCTCCAGTTTCGTTGCCACGATCCGGCTGTACTCGCGGAGGAACCGCTCTTCTCCCTCGTTGATGGCCTGTTGGGCTACTGCCTGTTGACGTGCCGCGCATTCCTGCATGATCGCACAGGTGCGTTCCCAAAGCACGGCAGGCTCAACCGGTTTGTTGATAAAGGCCTCTGCCCCAAGGGACAAGGCCAGCTCATGCTCCTTTTCGCCGGTGTAGGTGGATGAATAGAAAATGAATGGAATAGCCCGGAGTGCCGGGTCGGCCTTGACCGCCCTGATCAGTTGAAAACCGTCCATTCGCGGCATCAGGGCGTCGGAGATGATGATATCGGGAGGGTGACAAACCGCCTGTTCAAGCCCCTCTTGTCCATCCTGGGCCTCAATTACGGTACAACCGTAGTGCTCAAGGGTCAGCCGCAGCAGTTTTCTGGCGTTTGCATTGTCTTCAACGATCAGGACCTGCATGATGGCTATCCCCCGTTTCCGTTTGCGTCAGGCGTTGGTATGCCGAGCAGGGCATGGATCTTGTCCATGATGGTCAGCGGGTCAATCGGCTTCTCAAAGTAGCCGGTACAACCGGCAACAAGCGCCTGATCCATATCACCCGTCATGGCGTTGGAGGTGATGGCAATGATCGGGATACTGCCGTTGGCCCCGCTTTTGCGGATACGCCGGGTGGCCTCCAGGCCGTCAATGTCCGGCAGGTTGATATCCATGATGATAAAGCTGGGGCGTTCGCTGATGGCCAACTCTACCCCCTTTATGCCGTTTTCGGCAGAAATCACCTCGTAGCCGTAACGACGCAGGGCATAGCTGATCAGCCGCAGGTTGTCGTTGTTATCCTCTACCACCAGTACCTTTTTCATAGAGCCGCTCCGGGATTGTAAGGGTAAATGCGCTTCCTGCGCCCAGTGTGCTGCTACAGGTGATGCTGCCGTCCAGCATATCCTCGATTAGTTTTTTTGTCAGATACAGGCCAAGCCCGGTCCCCGGCGCCAGGGTTTGCAGAGGGGATTCCAGGCGTACAAATGGTTTAAACAACCGCTCAGTATCGGCGTCAGCGATGCCGATACCGGTGTCGCTGACGGTAATTACGACACATGCAGGCTTCAACGGTTGGGCTGCTTCAACAGACGACGAAAGTGTAATACAGCCCTGTTCAGTGAATTTGACAGCATTGCTCAGCAGGTTAAGCACACACTGCAGCAAGCGACGCCGGTCGGTGCGCAGCTCATGGTGCAGCAACTGCAACTCCAGCTGCAATCCCTTTTCATGGATATCGTGTTCAATATATTGTACCGCTTCTTTCAACAGATCGTACAGGTCAAATACTTCAAACCTGATTTCAATCTTGCCCGCCTCAATCTTTGAGACATCAATGACATCGTTGATCAGGTTGAGCAGATGTTTACCGGAGCGGAGGATGGTGGCCAGATTCTCCTTCTGCTCCGGGTTGACCGGGCCGAGCCATTCATCTTTCAGGATGCTGGAAAAGCCGATAATCGAATTAAGCGGGGTGCGCAGTTCATGGCTCATGGAGGCAATGAACAGGGACTTCAGCTGGTCCAGCTCCTGCATTCTGGCATTGGCTTGCTCCAGCTCCTCGGTTTTCTGGTTCAGGTCATCCACAATATTCATCAGGGCCTGCTGGTTTTCCTGCAGTTCGCGGCTCCGCTCCATCAACTCCATGGTCCGCTGTTGTACCAGCTCTTCCTGATGAAGCTGCTGCAACTTCAGTTGAGCAGCAAGCTGCACCTCTTCGCTGATATTGCGCGAAATTACCGAGGCCCGCGAAATCGTACCGTCGGCATCTTTGATCGGTGACAGGGTCAGCGAAACCGAAATACGTTCACCATCCTTGCGTATCCGTTCGGTAATGAAATGCTCAACCCGCTCACCCTTTTGGATCGTGGCCATGATCTCGTCCAGCTCAGCCCGGCGCTCCGGTGGGACCAACATGATGATTGAGCGTCCCACAGCCTCATTGGTGGTATAGCCGTAGAGTCGTTCCGCACCTTTGTTCCAGGTGAGAATGGTCTGGTGCAGATCCTTGGCGATGATGGCGTCGTCCGATGCCTCCACGATTGAACTCAACAAGTGTTCCGCCTCCTCGGTTTCTTTGCGGCTGCTGATATCGTAGACAGTGGAGCGGCTCATCAGGTAGCTGCCGTCCGGGTTGGTAACCACACCAGCATTCAGCAATACCGGCAGGATTGTGCCGTCCTTGCGCAGCAGCTCAAGCTCCAGATCTTTGACCTGCCCCTCCTGTTTAAGACGCTGGAAAGTATCTGAAAAAATCTGCTTACTGTGGGATGTCAGCAGATCCGCAAACCGCATCCGACCGACGATCTCGTCCCGCTGATATCCCAGCCACTGCAGTTCGGTGGCGTTGATACGTGTGAAGATGCCGTCGGTGTCCAGTGAATGATAGCCGCAAGGAGCGTTTTCGTAGAGATCCTGTATTTCATCGGCGGAAAGGCGCAGCTCC
>JAJTBI010000023.1 GCA_021286935.1 Geobacteraceae bacterium | reverse complement strand
GAATGTGAACGAGATCAAAGGTCTGGTCCTGCAGGGCCTGTACAAAGGAATCATAACTGCTGGTCAGGCGCAGCCGTACCGGCTTTCCCAGCGCTTTGGACAGTTCTGCTGCAATCGGGGCGAAAATACCTTCCAGGTTGGCAGAGGGAAGGAACGGGAAAACCCCCAGCACATACTCTTGTTTAGGTGGTCCGACGGCATACGCGGGGCCGTTTCCCAGCAAGAGCAGAAAACAGAACAGGCTGGCAGCCAATAAAAGCGTGGTACGGGGCCGGATCATGGTCTATGGGCTACTCCTTAAAAATTTTGCCAACATACCATTTATCAACCGCTGTTTCCAGAGTTTAAAAGCAGATTACGTTGAGTAGTAGCAGTTGCTGCTCCCTGACTTGCAAACCGACCTGACTGCGCTATAGTTTAAAACAATAGAGCACGCAACAGAAAAGGGGCCGTATGCCGGAACAATGTAACAGGCGGGCAATGCATCTATTCAGATTGTTGATAATACACCTGTTGGCCCTGGCACCGGTTGTTTGTCTGGCAGCGGAACCGGCTGACGAAAATCTCCCCCTGCCCCTTGACCCCCGGGAGACACTGCGCCAATCCGGAGTCAATTCCTTTGACAAAGGTGCGCTTTCCAACATTGTCATTCGCGGCTATCAACGCGAAAACCTGATGATTACCTTTGACGGAGCTCCCTACTTTGGCGCCACACCGTTCAGAAGCGACGCACCACCTTTTATTGTCAACAATAGTGATATTAGCAAAATTGTGGTTACCAAAGGCCCCTACAACCTGGCCTATCCCGGCGGGGCTGGTGGTAGTATTGAGGTCAGCTCTCCTGAAAATCCCAAACGTTTTTCCGCAAAGAGCTCTTTTTCCTATGGCTCGTACGATGCAGTAAACGGAACTGCGTATGGAGCTGTCGGTAATCAACTGGCAGACTTTGGTGCGGGCTACCGTGGCCGTTCCTCCGGGGTACCTGAGGCTGGTGGTGGCGTCCCGTTGGTACGTACTCGCTATCCCAATGCCAACAACAATTATCGTGCTGGCGCCGAAGAGCTGGCTATGTACCGACTAGACAGTTTTTGGCTGAAAGGCGGGATCAGCCCCACCACGGATAACCGGTTCGAGCTGTCCTATGCCTTTGTGCAGGGGAGCGACATCAAGTTTCCTACCCAGAATATTGATGTCCTGGACGAACAGGTACATCGGCTGAATGGCCGGCTTACCCTGCGTAATATCACTCCCCTGATCCGGGAAATCAGTCTGCAGGGCTGGTGGAGCCAGGCCCGGACCCTGTTGGATGATTCATTGCGGGAGACCTCGGATACGGCCAACACTGCGTTGCCCTATCGCGCCTTTCTGAGCCGTGGCTATGCTACCTCCAACCGGTTTGATGTCACCACAACCGGTGGTAGACTGACATCACAGCTTGCCCTGGGGGCGGGCATACTTACAAAGGGGATTGATTTTTATCAGCGGGACTGGAACGGCAGCTATTCTGCACTCTTGAAGCCGGGGGCCGCTCCCTGGCAGTACTACGATAACCAGCCATTGCTGCCAGATACGGTGACCCGCAACCTGGGTATGTTCTGGACCTATGCAACCCCGCTCAGCGACACGGTGCGGGCAGTACTTTCCGCCCGGGGAGATTTCAGCCGGGTTGACGCCAATGGGCTGACCCCGGACCGTATTCAGACACTCTACCAACCCTATTACCCTGGTCAGGGGGTTCCGGCCGGACGTGATTTTGCCGATTGGAGCGCCAATGCCCAACTGTTCTGGAAGGTATTACCGCAGCTGGAACTGTTTTTAAAAGGGGGGCGGGCCGTCAGAATACCCGATGCCAGCGAGCTGTATATGGGCCAGATTAGACAGGGCAGCACTATTGTCAGTAATCCATTTCTGCAGCAGACGGTAGTCAATCAGATTGATACCGGGGCCAGTTGGTCTGCAGGTGGACACCGTGCTGAACTGACCTTCTTCTATGGGGAGGCCTCGAATTTTATTTTGCCGGTGAGACGTCTTGGCGGCACGCTGCCCCAGGCACGCAGTACCACCAATCTGGATGCAGTCATCTGGGGCGTGGAGTGCGAAGGTACGGTACAGCTACCTGCTGACCTGAAGTTATCAGCCATGCTTTCCTACAGCGAGGGGGAAAACCGGACGAGCAGCAGACCCCTGGCAGAAATTCCACCATTACGTGGGCGGCTGGGGATCAAGTACGATAATCGTTACTTCTTTGCAGGCGTCAACCAGACATTGGTGGCTCGACAGAACCGCTTTGATACCACCTTGAATGAAACCTCAATGCCCGGTTACGCGGTTACTGACCTGCAGGCGGGTGGGCGTTACAAGGGGATTACCCTGACTGTCAGCCTTAATAACCTTTTCGATGCCCGCTACGTCATGCCACTGTACTACCAGCGTGACCCGCTTAGCCCGACAGCGCGCATCCCTGAAAACGGACGCAATGTCACCATGACTGCCAGTTATCGCTTCTAGTCTCCGCAGAGCGCATTATCATTTGCATACGTTAGCGAGCTTCCTTCAAGCCTGGTAGTTATGAATGCACCTTTGGTTTTGCGATAGATCGTATGGCCGCAATAGGGACAGACGAGCTTGCGGGGCTCGGATTTAGCCGGGCGGGTATGGCCAAACTCAACTACCTCAAACCGTTGATTGCAATCTGCATTTTCACAACGCTCAATGCTCATGCCAAAACCTTTCTTACCACTGAACTCTGTACGGTACAAAAACAGCAACAAAAGGCTGTCCGCGTATGAGAGTTATTCTGGTGGCAAGAAAAGCGTGCTGTAGACGGAAGGAAAGCGGGAGGGAGAAAACTGTGGGAGCGTCGTACGAGTCCTTGCTGAAAATGACCAGAATGGCACTAAAACCGCCACTTCGTCATCCTCAGAGTCAATATCGTCGTTCTGATCCGTATGATCACAATCAGGGCTCGTCTGGCAGATGGGGCAGGTTGACAAGGTATGACTAAAGGCGGGTGCAGCCAGCTGCAACAAGCAGCCGAGCAGCAGCAGCCAGCAACAAAAACGGTATATACGGTGATGGCCACGGCTGATCATACTAGTTGAGCATAGCATACCAGGCAGGACAGGTCCATTGGTTGCCTCATATTTGCTGCCGCAGCCGCTCTAGCAGGAGCCCGGTCTGTTCTGAAATCTGCTGGGTAAGCAGATGCAACTGGCTCATTTCTGCACGATCGGCCTGACCTTCAAGCTGATCGGCCCGTTGCTGTAACCGGTAGGCAGACAGGTTGGCCGCTACCCCCTTCATCGTGTGGGCGGTCTGCTTCAGTGCAGCACGATTACCTGATGCGACTGCCTGCTGTAACTGGGTTAACCTCACTGGCAGGTCATCGCAGGCCATGCAGATAATTTCCTGTAGTAACCCTTGATTACCCCCCAGGCGTTCAAGCATTTCCAGCTCATCAAAGATCTGGTCTGCATCAGTTTCGTTCTGTTGCAGTGCCCCGGCTAAGGCTTCCAACGGCACAAATCGCTCGTTGTCAGGTCCGGACAGCCATCTGTTCAGTGCCTGCTCCAGTTCCTTTTGTTTGACCGGTTTGGACAAATAGTCATCCATACCGGACTTGAGGCACCGTTCCCGGTCACCGGCCAGGGCGTTGGCGGTCATGGCAATGACCGGTACCCCATGGTTCAATACAGGAACAGAGCTGCTACGAATCAGCACTGTTGCTTCAAAACCATCCAGTTCAGGCATCTGACAATCCATCAGCACCAGGTCATAGTTAATCCGCGACAGTGCTTCAATCGCTTCCTGGCCATTTGCAACCACGTCGGCACGATACCCCAGTTTCTGCAGCATGGCCAAGGCCACCGCCTGATTAACCGGATTGTCCTCTGCCAGCAGAATGCGGGCGCTGTGACGTTGTACCTCCCGGATCGTATGACGGGTGATAAGCTCTTCGCCTTTCGACTGGAGAACGCTGGCACGGCCTGCAAGCAGTGAAAGACAGTCATGCAGCTGTTGCTGTCGAATCGGTTTGGTCAGCCATGCCGTAAAACCGGCCTGATGCAGTTCTGCTGCTTCGCCCCGTACCCCCAATCCGCTCAACAGCACCAGCTTTGTTTCTGCAAAAGCCGGATTGTGACGAATCATCTGAGCCAGTGCCATTCCATCCATCTCCGGCATGACAGCATCAATCAAGACCACCTGGAACGGGTCTTCTGCAGCATGGTATTCCTGCAACATTCCCAAGGCTGTGGAGCCGTTACCGGCAGTGTCGTAGCGGCAGCCCCAGCCGGCCAGCAGGGTAATCAGCAGCTGACGGTTTGTATCATTATCATCCACCACCAACACATGTAAGTCTTCAATTGCCGCAAAACGCGCTTCATTCTCAGATTGCCCGACCACTGGACTGAAGCTGGCCGTAAACCAGAAACAGGAACCTTTTCCCTCCTGGCTGGTGACCCCGATCTCCCCCCCCATCAGCTCCACCAGCTGTCTGCAGATGGCCAATCCCAGGCCGGTACCGCCAAACCTGCGGGTAGTAGAATCATCAACCTGGGTAAAAGGTGCAAAAACCGCTTCCAGGCGATGTTCTGGAATGCCGATGCCCGTATCCTGCACTGAAAAACGGATGGTTACCTGCTCTGCCTCAAAATTTTCCAGATCAGCCCTGATGGTAATCTCGCCCCGTTCGGTAAATTTGATGGCATTTCCTGTAAGATTTAGCACCACCTGCCGTAGACGTCCCGGGTCACCGATCAGTTCCCAGGGGATATCTGGATCAACCAGGCAGATCAGCTCCAAGCCCTTGTCTGCACTGCGCTGCACAAGCAGCTCAAGTGTATCTTCCAGGGTCATCCGCAGGTCAAAGGGCATTTTCTCCAACTCAAGCCGGGCGGCCTCAATCTTTGAAAAGTCCAAAATATCATTAATGATATCCAGCAGATTCTCACCACTTCTGCGAACAATCTCGGCATACCTGCGCTGCTCTTCAGACAGCTCCGTATCCAGCAGCAGGCCGGTCATGCCGATCACGCCGTTCATCGGAGTACGGATCTCATGGCTCATGGTTGCCAAAAAGGCACTTTTGGCCCTGGTGGCTTCTTCTGCCATAACAAGCGCCATCTCCAGTTCTACGTTTTTCTGCTCCATGGTAACAGAGAAGTCCAGCAGCTTCTGTTCCCGCCTTTCCACTCCTTCCAACAGCTCATTAAACGAATCGGCAAGCAGCTTCAGCTCGTCATCACCGGGCATTTCAATCCGGGAAACCATGCCGGTCTGGGTATTTAAATTACGCACCTGTCCAGCCAGACTGGTGATGCCACGGGTAATGGTTTGCCCCAGTAGCCAGGCAGCAGCAACACTGAGCAGTACGACCGCTGCCATACCCCAGAGGTAGATCGTCCTGAAACGGGTGATCGGCGCATAGGCCTCTTCAATCGGAAAGTTTGAGGCCAGAATCCAGTTGGTTGACTGGAGACGTTTAAAGGCAGCCAGAAAATGTCGGCCACGGCTGTTTATGGTCTCACCCGCACCTTCAAATCCGTCAATGGCGCGGTCAAACAGCTTATTTGATCCTTTGGGTACATCCCGCTTCATGATCCGGCTGGGGTCTGGATGCAGGATTATGGTGCGGTCCGGTCCAAACAGATACAGATAACCGGAACTGCCTACCTTGACTCGGCTCAATTCATGGAAGAAGCCGCTGTTGTTACGCAGATCAATCAGACCTGCCATGACAGCGGTGATTCTCCCTTCACGATCATGGATCGGGGCTGTCATGGCAATAACGGCAGATCCGTTGACCGATGAGATAAAAGGCTGTGCAATAATCGGCTTGCCGCTTTTAAGGGTGTCCTGAAAGTAGGGCCGGAAGGCGTAGGAGCTGCCGATTAACTGGGGGGTACGGGGGCTGTTTGCGATCAACGTGCCGGAAATATTGAAGAGAAACAGGCCATGGTTGAAGATGGAGCGGATGCCGGTACGGTTATCCAGCCAGGCCTGCATCTGCGCATGGTGGGAAATTGAGTCAGCCGGCGCAACCTTTGCCACAGCAGTCAAGGCATTATGGGCAGAAAGCAGTTTGTCATCCAGACCACGGGCTAGGGAGGAGACCATGGCAAACTGCTCGCGGAAAATCATCTGCTGGGTCTGATGCTTGAACCAGGCATAGGTGCCCCAGGCAATGCCTGCCAGCAGCACCGTAATAAACAGGCTGAAGGCAAGAATCAGCTTATGGCGGAAGCTGCTGAAAACCATGGGGCACGTTCCTGCTTTGGGTAACAACACAACGACCGTGGCGGCCATACATAGCTGAGCTTTTATCAGTCCACCGTATCCAGCATGGGTCTTCTATTCTAACAGAACAGAGAAGGGGCGCAAGTAGAGCCCCTCGAAAGGTGTGTATCAGTTTTTACAATTTCACCAATTCATACGCTCTGCTGCCCAGCCCGACCTTTTCTGCATGTTCAAGCTGTACCTGCCAGGGAATCTCGGGCCAGACCCCCCGGAATTTATCGCCACCCGGCTCATGGCCGGACTTCAAGGCGGAATCCTGATTGCCGCGGGCCTGATTGACCAGATCAGCACAGGCCTGATCCAGGGCAACCGGGTCAGTTGAGGCACAGATGCCGATATCGTTCACAATTGGGGCGTCACAATGGCCGTAGCAGTCGCAGGCCGGTGAAACCTGGGTGATAAAGTTGAGGTAGACCGTCTTGCCCTGCTTGTTGGCCACCGCACCGCTGGCATACTCTGCCATTTTCTTCATCACCAGATCAGCAGCCTCGTTCCACTGGATCGCCACCGCCTTGGTGGGGCAGACCGTGATACAGCGGGAACAGCCGGCACATTTGATCGCATCAATCAGCGCTACACCGTCCACAATCCGGATCGCATCATGGGCGCAGGCCTTGATGCACAGACCGCAGCCGGTACAGTGCTTGGCCGTCACCACCGGGGCTACGGTGGAATGTTGTACCAGCTTGCCCTTGCGGCTGGCGCAGCCCATGCCCAGGTTCTTGATGGCACCGCCAAAGCCGGTCAGCTCATGGCATTTGAAGTGGGACAGGGCCACCAGGGCATCAGCCTCAACAATCTCGGTGCCGATGTAGACCTCTTTGAGCAGCTCACCATTGACTTGCACCGTGGTCTCGGTAACCCCCCGCAGGCCGTCCGAGATGATCAGCGGTGCATTAACCACGGCATAGGCAAAGCCGTTTTCAATACCGCAGGCCAGGGCAGAGACCGCCTCCTTACGCTCACCTGGGTAGAGGGTGGAAGAATCAGTCAGAAACGGCTTGGCACCCAGCTTTTTCAGCTCATCCACCACCCGCCGGGCAAAGATCGGCCGGATAAAGGCGCTGTTGCCCTTTTCACCAAAGTGGATCTTGACTGCGGTCAGATCCCCTTTACTGACTCGCTGTGCCAGACCGCACAGAGTCAGCAGCTTGGCTATCTTGTCAAACAGGTTTTCTTTGTGGCTGGCCCGCATATCAGCAAAAAAGACTTTGGACATGGTTGTTCCTCCTGTAATGCAACGCTATCGACGATAACCGCTCATGTCAAAATGATCTTCATGGGTTTATCTCCGTATCCTCTGCAAGCTCTTTGGGAAGAAAATTCTGCTTGCTGACTATACTTCTGCCCAACTCTTTTTCTGTTTCCCGGCGGGCTGCACCAGCCACTCTGCCGCCCCGTTTAGCCACTTTTTTGTTCTTTTCAAAGGTGTCAGGCTTTTCTGTCTGTGATATCTCGGTGGTCACCTTTTCGCCCAGCATGGTGAAGATCAGCTCAAGGTCGGTCATGTGGTCACGCAGGTTATCATTTTTGCGGGTCAGCCCTTTCAGCTCTTTATGCTCTGACGGCGTAACGCCGAAGGTGGCCTTGGCAATCTCGGCGGTCAGGATACTGAAATCTCGTTCACTGCTGATCCCCCGCTCCTGCCACTCATCGGTCAGGTTCTGACGGATGGCAATACCCCGTAACCGCTTGTCGATCCAGTCTTTAGGGTAGCCTTTCTGCTCGTACAGCTCCTTCATCCGCTGCTGGGCCAGCTCCGGGTTTTCAATCTCCTGAATCCGCTCATAGCCCACCTGAGCCAGCCAGCGTTTAAACGGCTCTGCCTTGGGGGATGGAATGGATTGAATGATGCGGAACATTCCTTCCGTGTTAGCGCAATCAGTTGCGTATTTTTTACCGTCGGCAGCGGGTAGTTTCAGTCCGTGACAATTTGTCACGACCTGACTACCCTCCTTGTTTAACCGCTGTTTCAATTTTCTCCAGTAAGCGCCTGCATCCGGGCTTTCTGTTAATACTTCACACACATCCACCACCGAAAACCACCATTCATCATTGTGGATGGTTTTGCGGATTTGCTTGCCCTCAAAGACAGCCAGCTTGACGAGTTGTTGTGCGGTCATTTTTTGTCTCCAATCAGCCGCTTAAACGCCTAAACTTTATAACAAATGAGTTTGGCAATTGCCACACAAACAAAAAGGACAGAATGATGATTCTGTCCTTTAACATCGGTCGGATCAACTAACCGCGACGAGTTTCTTTGCACACTCGACAACTGTCCCGGCGCTTCAGTTCGTTCAGCACAGCATACCACATCTGGTTATTCTTCAAACCCCATTGCAGGGCAACCTTGATTTCAGGCGGTGATGTGCCATAGAGGCGCTGCTCTGTTTGTGCATCATACGGCGCTTGCGTTTAAAAATGCGCTATCCCAGTCTTTCCAGACCGCTTCATAGCCTTGTGCGCGGATCACTGCACTCATCTGTTCCGGTGTCCGGTCATCATCGATGACAAACTGCTCAGTGTGCTCCCCTTTGTTGGCGTGGCCACCAGGGGCAGTGCACGATCCGGCACTCATGTGGGTGATGCCGAGGCGCATTAGACTGTCGCGCAGCCTGGCATTTTCTCGGGTGGAGAGAAATAGACCGGCATCAGGGAGGAGCAGGCGCATGGCACACACCATCTGCACCAGTTGCTTGTCACTGACCGGGTTAATCGGGTCAAAACCGCCATCAGCAGGGCGAATACGTGGAAAGGAGATGCTGACTTGACTGCGCCAGTAGTGGCGAGCGAGGTAGTATGCGTGAAAACCGGTATAAAATGCTTCTGTTGCAAAGGGGCCAAGCCCCAGTAAAGCTCCCACGCCTATGCGCCGCAGCCCTGCCTGCCCGGCACGGTCAGGTGCCTCAATCCGCCACGTATAATCACTTTTTTTGCCAAAAGGGTGGAGCTGTTTGTACAGGGCTTGATCGTAGGTTTCCTGATAGAGGGTTAATCCATCAACCCCTGCGGCAACCATTTGCTGATAGCCTTCAGTCTCCATGGGGTAGACTTCAATGCTGATCGAACTGAAGAGTGGCCTTATCTGCTTTACTGCCGCAGCCAGGTAGTTGTTATCAGCCTTTTGGGGGTGCTCGCCAGTCAGCAGCAAAATTGAGCGAAAACCGTAATTACGGATGGCCAGCGCTTCCTGTTCAATCTCGTCTGGGGTAAGGGTGACGCGAGGAATGTTGTTTTTGGCGTTAAACCCGCAATATTTACAGCCATTATTGCACTCGTTAGACAAATACATCGGCGTATATAACTGGATGATGTTGCCAAAACGCTGCCTGGTTATCTGATGCGCTTTTTGCGCCATGGCTTCAAGATATGGTTCAGCGGCTGGTGATAACAGGGTTATCAGGTCGCGCTCGTTTATCCGCTCGGCAGCCAGGACCTGTTCCACCCGGCTTGCCGTGGTAGTGGACATCTGCTCCAGGATCTGTTCTGCGGGGTACCGTACTATTTCATCTGCGAAACTCATGATTGTTCCTCGTGCAAAAAGCCGGTGAGTGGGCTGGATGCGGAAGCTTTGTGTTGTTCTTTGCCGAGCCCTGCCAGATATCCATTCCGTCCGGCGATAACAGCCTGGCTAAAGGCGGTTGCCATGAGAGCCGGATTACCGGCAACTGCAATCGCCGTGTTGACCATTACGGCGTCGGCCCCGAGTTCCATTGCTTCGGCAGCGTGTGATGGTGCTCCCAGACCGGCATCCACAACCACCGGAACGATTGCCTGCTCAATAATTATGGCGATGCTGTCGCGTGTTTTTAGCCCTTTATTGGAGCCGATGGGGGCGCCCAGAGGCATGACCGTAGCAACGCCTTCCTCTTGCAGATGTTTGGCCAGTACGGGATCAGCGTTGATATAGGGCAGCACGATGAAACCCTCCTTGACCAACACTTTTGCAGCTTTCAGGGTTTCGACAGGATCAGGCAACAGATAGTAAGGATCGGGCGTGACCTCCAACTTGATCCAGGGATCACAGCCAGCGGCCTTGGACAGACGGGCGAGCCGGATCGCCTCTTCGGCATCCCGGGCGCCACTGGTGTTAGGCAGAAGCAGGTACTTGGTACGATCAATATGATTCAGCAGATCATCCTGGCGGTCATCAATATTGACACGGCGCAGGGCAACCGTAACGATTTCCGCACCGGATGCGGCGATGGTGGCGGCCATTTCAGCGTTGGAAGCAAATTTTCCGGTTCCCACCATCAAGCGGGAGCGGAAAGATCGGTTAGCAATAATAAGTTCATCCATATCGGTACCTTTCAGTATTGGGCTGTGACCCAGAGTTTAGGCTTATTGCAATCCGCGCCGGAATGCCTCGGCAGCAGCAGCCGGATCCGGCGCAGCCAGGATGTCGGAGATCAACGCCACCCGGTAACAGCCGGCAGCGGTTACCTGTTCTATAGTTTCGTGTTTAATCCCACCCAGGGCAAAAACCAGATCACCGACCGCCTGCCGACAAACCCGCCCCAGCTCTCCCAACCCCACCGGCTCACCATAGGCGGCCTTGGAAGGGGTATGAAAGATCGGGCCAAAGGTGACAAAATCTGCACCTTTGGCAATCGCAGCAGCAGCCTCGGCTACACCATGACTGGAGTAGCCGATCAACAGATCTGGCGCGATCCTGCGGGCAGCGGTAACCGGTAGGGAGTTGATCCCCAGATGGACACCATCGGCCTCAACCGCCAGGGCAATATCAATCCGTTCATTGATCAGCAACCGGGCGTCATACCGCCCCGTCAGCGCCCGCATTTCCCAGGCCAGGTCATATAGCTCAGCCGGGGCCAGATCTTTTTCCCGCAGCTGTACTGCCCGCACACCACCTTCAAGCGCAGCCTCAACCACGTCCAAAAGCGGCCTGCCTGCGGTCTGGTGGCGGTCAGTGATCAGATAGAGTGAAAAATCAATCACGATGGACCTCGCTATCCCCCCCCTACAAAGTGGACTATCTCGATTTTATCCCCATCCTGCACGGTTCGCTCGGCGAAATCTGCCTTGGGAACGATCTCCAGATTAAGCTCTACCGCCACCCGTGTAGCCGGAATCTGCAACTCTTCCAGCATCTGCTTGACGGTGCAGCCATCGACAAGCTGTCGCATTTCTCCATTGATACTCACCTGCATAACCGTTTCCTCCTGCAATAAAAAAAGCCGCCTCTGTAGCTACAGGGGCGGCGATTCGGAATTTGATACTCTTCTCAAAATCAGCCGCTTCCCTACGCCGGAATTACCCGGATCAGGTTCCAAGGGTCGCAGCCAGATGCTGCTCTCAGTCGAAACTCCCCTAGCGGTTTACATTGTTAATCATAAAGAACTGGGCCAAACCTAGTGGATTAGCCATTAATTGTCAACGGTATTCTCCCCTGCGCGGCAGCAGTATAAACAGCATGCAGATGCAGTTTTTTAATAGTGTGGTATGCTTGCAACATCTCAACGGACGGGAGGATGACTGCGTATGGCTGGCACACGTATTTCAGACCGGAAGCGTAAACGGATCGCCCTTTGCTTTGGAGCTGATGAATCAACCAGCAGGCGCGCCTTTACCGAGGATCTTTCGCCGTTGGGGCTGTTCATAAAAACCGCTAATGTCTGTAATCCCAATACGGTGCTTCGGATTGAACTGCTGGTTGATGATCAGCCGATCTGCCTCGACGCCCGGGTGATGTGGGCCAAACGTGTTCCCCAAAACCTGTTCCATCTGGTAAAAAAGAGCGGTATGGGTGTGCGGATTATCCGCTTTCATGCTGGACGCGACCGTTATATGGGATTGTGCGAATTTCAGGATTCGCCCGTTCCTGGTGGAGGTGTTAAACATGTGTAGAAAGATCTTTGTCGGTGCAACCGGCCAGCATTGCGGTAAGACCACCATCTCGCTCTCCTTGATGCATCTGGCCCGTCAAAAATACCGTCGAGTCGGTTTTATGAAACCGATCGGCCCCAAATGCATCCAGTACCGCGGCCTGACCATGGACAAGGATGCCGCCATGTTTTCCAGTGTCTTTGGCATGGATGAGTTTGCCCATCTGATGTCCCCCATGACCCTGACCCCTGGCTCAACCCGCCAGTTTCTGGATGGCAAGGTTGATCCACAGGCACCGCGTCAGGCTATTCTCAAGGCCTGTGCAGAACTGGAACAGCATCTTGATTTCCTGATCATTGAAGGAGCCGGGCATGGCGGTGTTGGTTCGGTGGTGGGGGTGAACAACGCCCAGGTGGCTGCCATGCTGGATGCTCCGGTCTTAATGGTAACCGGCGGCGGCATCGGCAACGTGATCGATGCAGTGGAACTGAATCTGGCCCTGTATGCCCGGGAACAGGCCAAGGTGCGGGTGATTATGGCCAACAAGCTGGTGCCGGAAAAACGTGAGCGGTCCATGGCCTACCTGCGGAAGGCGTTCCAAAGCCAGGATCTGCTGGTGAGCAGCGCTTTTGATTATTCACCGATTCTGGCTGATCCAACCCTGCAACATGTTGGTGAACTGCTTGAATTGCCGCTCCATGGTGATCCTGCGGATCGCAGCCGGATCTGCCATACGATCCAGCTGGGTGCCGCCTCTTCCCAGCGGGTGATTGACAGTCTGGAAGAATCAACCCTGCTGATTGTGACCAGCTCCCGCGATGAGCTGATTGTCACCGCCTCATCCCTGCACCATATTCCGGAATTTCGCCAACGCCTGGCAGGGCTGATTATTGCCGGTCATGCGCCAATGTCGGACATTACCCAGCGGATTCTGGTGGACAGCAATATTCCCTACATCAGAATTGAGGACACCACCTCACAGGTTTACTACCGCCTGCGGGAGCACGTTTCTAAAATCGGGCCTGACGATACGGAAAAGATTGAACTTATTAACTCAATTGCCGAAAAGTATATAAGTTTTGATGCGATAGACGCCATGCTGGCCTGATTATGCGCGGTACCTGCCACATGATCCGCCGAAAAAGCTTGACCAGATCCAGTTGTTTGATATTGTTAGCGAAAAATAAAAATAGAGGATTACATGATCTTGGTCACCCGCTTGGACCGGCAAACCATGTTTCTGAACCCTGACCATATCGTCAGTGTCGAAGAGACCCCTGACACAGTGATTACCCTATTTAATGGTCATCACTTTCTGGTTCGTGAGCATTGCCAGGTTATTCTCAATCGGATCATTGCCTTTAGGACAAAGATACTCAGACGTTCTGCAGCCGTTCCCAACGGTCGAGCCTACTTGCGGCGGCAGCGCAACGCTCAGTATCATCGTAGCGAGAGTGAGCATTTTCTTAACGCCAACACCAAAGCAGCACTACAACCACTCCACCGCCAGGACATCTGATCTATGGATTTAGCAACAATTATTGGTATTATTCTCGGCTTTGGTGCTGTATTTGGTGGTGCCGTGCTGGAAGGGGTGCATATTGGCGCCCTGATCTCTCCCACCTCAGCCATGATCGTGCTGGGTGGTACCTTTGGCGCTGTTTTCATCTCGTTTCCGCTTAAAGCCTGTATCAATGGATTCAAGGATATCAAGACCGCCTTCCTCCCCCCCAAGGTTGATCCTGAGGCTGTGGTCAAGGATATCATCGGCTACGCCACCAAGGCCCGTCGTAATGGCCTGATCTCACTGGAACAGGAAGCTCAGAACGCCAAAGATCCTTTTATCAAAAAGGGGATCTCATTGGTGGTTGACGGTATTGACCCCCAAAAACTGCGTGAGACCCTTGAGGCTGAAATTATGGCCTACGAGGATCATAAAAAACACTCGGTTGAGTTTTTTGAGGCAGCCGGCGGCTACTCCCCCACCATCGGTATTATCGGTGCCGTGCTCGGTCTGATCCACGTTATGGGTAACTTGTCCGACACCTCAAAACTGGGCGCCGGTATTGCGGCCGCCTTCGTTGCCACCATCTACGGCCTGATGACCGCCAACATTATCTGCCTGCCGATCGGCTCTAAAATCAAGATTCGGATGAAGGAAGAAGTGCTGCGGCGGGTTATGATTGTTGAAGGTCTGATCGCTATCCAAAACGGTGAGAACCCCCACTTTATCGAGCAAAAGCTGAAGGCCTTTGCCGGTGAAGAACACTAGGAGCCTGCTGCGTGGCGCTGAAAAAAGAACCTGAAAAGCACGCGAACCACGAACGATGGCTGGTTTCCTATGCAGACTTCATTACCCTGCTGTTTGCCGTGTTCGTTACCATGTACGCCATGTCCCAGACCGACAAGAAAAAGGTTGAGGAGGTAGCAGCATCACTCAGGGAATCATTTGGTTATTCCACCCAGGCAGCAGCTGGGCAAAAGGGTGTTTTGCAGTCTCAGGACATCAAGCCGATACCTGCCATAAAACCTGAAATGGCTGTTATTCCCATGATTAACAAGATGCCTCCGGCCGGTCCCAGGCAGGGGGGGATGGAAAAGGGGCGCGGCAAAGGCAAGGCAGAAGAAAAAGAGTTTAAAGAGATTCAGTCCGCCATTGAGGCCTATCTGATCAAGCATGGCGCACAGAACAAGGTCACCATCGGGATTACCCGGCGTGGTTTGGTGGTGAGCCTTAAAGAGGCCGGTTTTTTTGATTCAGGCTCTGCCGTGATCAAGCCTGCAGGCTACCAGCTGCTTAATACGATCCTTGAGGCGATGACGGAATATTCCAACCCGCTACGGGTTGAAGGTCATACCGACAATATCCCTATCAGTACCCCTGTATTCCCTTCCAACTGGGAGCTGTCCGTCTCCCGCGCAACCAATGTGCTGCGCTATCTGCAGAAGAACTACGATGTTGAACCGGGCAAGTTGTCTGCAACAGGTTACGGAGAGTTCCGTCCCACAACAGAAAACACTACCGCTGAAGGTCGCGCCAAGAATCGCCGCGTTGATATTGTGCTGCTTTCAGGCGATGCCGAGCAGGGCGAACCCTGAATTTTGCAGCAAAACTGATCAGCAGATTCCCAAAAGGACATATTGTGTCATAGCCCTATGGTATCGTCTCCTAAAGCAAAAGGAGGCGTACTATGGAACCGATGGTTTTTATGGGCGGGGTGATTGTAGTTGCTGGTGGGATATGGACAGTTGGTGATCTCCTGCAGGGTGCCGGCCTGTTGACCGCTGCCGGTAAACAACGGGCAAAAGCACGGGCTACTCAGGCCTGTTCCGGTTTCAGGTCGCGGGACATCAGCTCCAGTACGGCCTGTCGGGCCGGTTTATTACCATAAAGAATTTCATAGACCTTCTCGGTAATCGGCATCTCCACACCAAGACGCCGGGCCAGGGCATTGACTGATTCAGCAGACTTAACCCCTTCAGCCACCATCCGCATCTCTGCCATGATAGTTTCCAGCGTCTGACCCTGTCCCAGTTTAACGCCTACGGTACGGTTACGGGAAAGATCACCGGTACAGGTCAGCACCAGGTCTCCCATGCCGGCCAGACCGGCAAAGGTAGCATCCTGGGCCCCCATGGCCCGTCCCAGACGTTTCATCTCTGCCAGGCCGCGGGTAATCAGGGCGGCCCTGGTATTATGACCAAATCCCAGGCCATCACTGATGCCGGCTGCAATGGCGATCACGTTTTTAACCGCCCCGCCCAATTCAACACCGATGGCATCATCACTGGTATAGACCCGGAAAACCGGATTACTGAAGGCAGCCTGAACCGTATGAGCAGCGATTTGATTGGTTGATCCGGCAACAATCAGAGAGGGCAGCCCCAGCGCCACCTCTTTGGCAAAGGTGGGGCCGGACAGGGCAACAAAGCGCCCCTGTACTGCATCACCCAGTACCTGACTGCAAATCTGCGATACGGTGCAAAGGGTGCCCAGCTCAATCCCTTTTGAGGCGCTTGCCAATACGGCGGTGGAGGCAAGCTCGGTCAGCAGGCTGGCAAGTACGCCGCGCATGACCTGGGTAGGGGTTACCAGCAACACCAGCTCTGCCCCCTGTGCGGCCTCTGCAAGGCTGCCGGTATACTGCAACCCTGGATGCAGCTTAATGTCGGGCAAAAAGAGATGGTTGATCCGGGTTGCAGACATTCCGGCAACCAGTTCCGGCTCATAGGCCCACAACGTCGTATCATGCCCATTTGCAGCAACCACATTGGCCAGGGCAGTACCCCAGCTACCTGCTCCGATCACCCCGATCTTCATTCCCACTCCTCATCATCATCGTAGGCAAGATTCTTACGCGGGTCAAACCCTTCAACCAGTGCCTGTCGAGCCATCTCAATGCTGTCAAATCCCAATCGACTGATAAACGGATGGCGGCTCAACGGTAATGCAGATCCTGCCAGACTCAGCCCAAGGGCCAAAACTTTTTGAACCGATCGTTTACGGCAATCGGTCTGCACCATAAAGTCTGCGGTTAATAGCAGCCGACGCAACAAAGCCGGTTTATCCGGTTCAATCAATTCGGTACAAAAACGCTCAATCACCAGCTGTTGTGTTTCTTCTGAACAGCTGCCCAACGGAACGGTGCCGCATTGTTCTGCAAGCTCATAAATCAGTGGATCGGTAAAGAGCCAGCCTTCAAAAAACGGTTCATCCAGCAGTTCTTCGCAGCCTGACAGCAGCGAGGCCATCCGCTCAATCAGTCCATCAAGCAGTTCAACCGGAAACCCCGGTACATAATCAGCAGGACGCAGGTCAGTTTGCCCAAACAGGTAGCGGCAGGCATACAGGTCAGGCGGCAGATAAAAACTGCGTTCAATGCTTTGCTGCAAGGCATCCCGTAACAGGTTTACAACGTAGGGCAGCCCTACCGGAAACAGCCCTTCTTCTGCATTGACTTCATCCAGATAATCATCATGTTCTTGTCGGCTCTGGAAACGTGATGCCACGGCATGGCGTACGCCGTCATGTTCCCCCAGCTGCAGTACCAGACCGGCCAGGGAGCCATCAGCAATCTCCCAGGAGAACCAGACCGTGCGTACTCCGTAGCAGTCCAGTGGAGTTGCCTGTGCCGTAATCAGGGCAACCGGCTCTGCAAACAGGGCACCTAACGGTTCAGGCTGATTGATGCCAAGGAATCCCAACCGCCGGATACTACGGTTCACCTGTTCCTCAAGTCCCTCAACCGTCAGACAGTTCAGAGACTGTAGTACCGCCACGGCGCAGCCGTGGCGCAGGGTGCCCAGGCTTTCCACTGCCAGGGTTGCCACTTCGCTATACTCAAAATAGGCCAGCATCCGCAGTAACGCTGCTGCTTCAGCACCATGATCAGACCGGCTGCCAAGCCGGCGGATCAACTGATCCCGCAGAATTTCATCCGCATTCAGGAAACGGTCCATAAAACGGACCATACCCCAGGCCCCTTCCTGCAGGCAGGTGTCAAGGAAGCTGTTCAGGGTGGCACTGCTTACATCATCGCGGGAAAATGGCGGGGAGGTTACATCAATGCCATAATCCTGCAGAATTTCCAGCAGCGGCAATCTGCCTTCATCTGCAAGATCACGGCGTTTAAGGGTCAGTGTTACCAGCTGATCCAGCCAGGAGGTGGCATCAAAGAAATCCAGCATGCAGGTATAGCGGTAGAGCCGTTCATGATCCTGTTCACGCCAGAGTCGCCGCACCAGCGGCGGCAGGGCCCGCCGACCTGATTTTTGCAGGCGGCGGCCGATTCGCTCCAACTGGTCGCGGGTCAACTGATCACGGGTCAGAAAGTCAAGCAGCCGGATAATGCGCCGCCGCTCACGATAACTGGTATCGACCGTACGCAGGCGGGCACCTGCGGTCAGCTCCATTGGCTCAGGCCTCTTCTTCACCTTCCGGCTCCAGACCTTCGTCATCATCCCGTTCTGCCAGCTTGGCCACGGCAACGATCTTCTCCTGCTCTTCAGTCACCATCACCCTGACCCCCTGGGTGTTACGGCCAATCACTGAGAAGCCGGCCACCGGCACCCGCAGGATCTTACCCTGGTCCGTGATAACCATCAGCTGGTTTTCGTCAGTAACCTGCATTACGCCGACCACCAGACCGTTACGGGTAGTGGTCTTGATGGTAATCAGGCCTTTGCCGCCGCGGGATTGACCGCGATACTCATCAAGATCGGTCCGCTTGCCAAACCCGTTTTCGGTCAGGGTAAAGATAGTTGAGCCGGTTGCGGTTGGATCAACCACCTCCATACCGATGACCTCGTCCCGTGCCTCAAGGTTCATACCCCGTACACCACGGGTGACCCTGCCCATGGGGCGGGCATCGGACTCAGGGAAGCGGATCGCCTTGCCATGGCGCGAAGCCAGGAAAACATCCTTCTGGCCATCGGTCAGGGCAACGGAAATCAGTTTGTCCCCTTCATCCAGATTAACCGCATTAATACCGGTGGTACGGATGTTCAGATACTCCACCAGCGGGGTCTTCTTGACCACGCCGTTGCGGGTTGCCATCAGCAGGTACAGGTCTTCGCGGTTCAGATCCTTGACCGGCATAATCGCCGTGATCTTCTCGCCTTCCTGGACATTGACCAGGTTCACCACCGCCTTGCCCTTGGTGGTGCGGCTGCCTTCAGGGATCTCATAGACCTTGATCCGGTAGACCCGGCCCATGTCAGAGAAGAACAGCAGGAAGTCTTTGGTGGAGGCGATGAACAGCTGCTCCACAAAATCCTCTTCACGGGTCTTCATGCCGGTCTTACCCTTGCCGCCCCGACGCTGGGCACGGTACAGATCAACCGCGCTGCGCTTGATGTAGCCGGTGTGAGAGACCGTTACCACCATTTCAGCATCTTCAATGGTATCTTCCAGAGAAATATCGGCAGTCTGATGTACGATCTCGGTGCGGCGCTTGTCGCCAAAACGGTCCTTGATCTCGGTCAGTTCGCCCACAATGATCTTCATGATCTCGGCATCTGACCCCAGGATCTCCTTCAGGCGGGCGATCAGACGCAGGATATCCTCATACTCGGAAATGATCTTATCCCGCTCAAGGCCGGTCAGGCGCTGCAGACGCATCTCCAGAATGGCCTGGGCCTGAATCTCTGAAAGCTGTACCGCCTTCTCATACCCGGCAGGGCGGGGCAGGTTCAGCCGCTGCAGATAGTCTGGATCAGCAAAACGGCCTTCCATCAGACCCAGTTTGGCCTCTGGCGGGGTCTTGGATTCACGGATCAGCTCGATCACCGCATCCAGCCAGTCCAGCGCGATCTTGAGGCCTTCCAGGATATGGGCCCTCGCCTCGGCCTTCTTCAGTTCAAACAGGGTCCGCTTGGTAACCATCTCACGGCGGTGTTCGATGAAGTAGTGCATCATCTCGGCCAGGGACATCAGCTTGGGACGGTTGTGGACAATGGCCAGCATGTTGATACCGAAGGAGGTCTGCATCTGGGTATGCTTGTAGAGCTGGTTCAGCAGCACTTCTGCATTTTCATCCTTCTTCAGATCCACCACAATCCGCATACCATCACGGTCAGATTCGTCCCGCAGATCCGAGATTCCCTCGATCTTCTTTTCTTTGACCAGCTCAGCAATACTGGTGATCAGGCGGGCCTTGTTGACCTGATAGGGAATCTCGGTCACCACGATGGACTGACGATCATTCTTTTTACTGTTCTCAACATGGGCCTTGGCCCGAACCTGAATCACGCCGCGGCCGGTGGCATACCCGTCAATGATTCCCTGACGGCCATAGATGGTACCACCGGTGGGGAAATCCGGTCCCGGCACAATCTCAAGCAGCTCTTCATAGGAAAGATCAGGATTATGAATCAGGGCGATAATGGCATCAATCACTTCACCCAGGTTGTGGGGCGGGATGTTGGTGGCCATACCAACCGCAATACCGGCTGAGCCGTTAACCAGCAGGTTGGGAAACTTTGCCGGCAGCACTGCCGGTTCTGAGAGAGATTCATCGTAGTTGGGGGTAAAGGGAACGGTCTCTTTTTCCAGATCGGCCAGCAGCTCGTGGGTAAGCTGCTTCATCCTGATTTCGGTATACCGCATGGCTGCCGGGTTATCACCATCCACCGAACCGAAGTTACCCTGTCCATCCACCAGCATATAACGAAGCGAGAAGTTCTGCGCCATCCGTACAATGGTGTCGTAGACGGCAGTATCGCCGTGGGGGTGATACTTACCGATCACGTCACCGACTACCCTTGCTGATTTCTTGTACGGCTTGTTGTAGTCGTTGCCCATGTCGTGCATGGCGTACAGACAGCGGCGGTGTACCGGCTTAAGGCCATCCCGTACATCCGGCAGAGCCCGGCCGACAATGACCGACATGGCATAGTCCATGTAAGAACGCTTCATCTCATCTTCAATATTGACTGCAACCTTCTGCGTTACCTGTTCCTGCATGGGAGTTCCTTCACTGCGTAGAATCTAAAGCTATAAAAGCGAAAATTTATACCACATCCTCTGTCACTTGTACACCGTGCCGTTCAAGAGATCAGAGAGAGGCCAGCCGCTGCAGCCACTCATCAATAAACAGATCCAGATACTCCCGGCTGATGGCGCTGGAATGGGGAGTGATCAGCAGATTGGGCTGTTCCCACAAGGGAGAGGATGCCGGAAGGGGCTCTTCGGCAAACACGTCCAGACCGGCACCGGCCAGCGGTCCATGCTGCAGGGCAGCCAGTAGATCTGCCTCACAATAGCAGTTCCCCCGTCCCAGGTTGTACAGAACCGCCCCCGGCTTCATAGCCTTAAAATGCTTAGCCGTAATAAGACCTCCGGTCTCCGGCCCGCCCGGTAGCAACAGCACAATATGATCTGCCAGGGGCAGTTCTTCAGACAGTTGGTCAAAGGTGATCATTCGATCAATACAGGGAGGCGGTGTGACCATGGCTGTCCGCCTGACCCCCACCACCTGCATGCCGAACGCCTTGAACAGTTCGGCAGCGGAACAGCCCAGACTACCGCAGCCGATAATCAACACCCGTCTGCCAAACAGGGCCTGGTTAGAGCTGTAGCTGTTACGTCCCCAGACCTTTTGCTCCTGATCCCGCGCTGACTGCCCCAGACTGCGACTGAACCAGAGCATCATCGAGAGCAGACTCTCCCGCATGATCCGGCCATGAAAACTACCGTAGAACGTACGAACCCGTCCCGTGGGCTCAGGTTCCATCCAGTCCTTGCCCGCTGCCGGGGTAAACAGCGCTTTCAGGTTTGGGGCCTGCTGATACCAGGCGGTCTTGAAGTTCCAGACCAGACCGTATTCGGCACGGGGCAGCAGCTCCAGAAACTGGTCTTTGCCGGTGGCCAGCATAATCTCCGTCTCCGGCAGTGTCTGCCTGATCCGCTCAATCTGGGCCGGTGTAGCGCTAAAGGCGTCAATCGGGTTTTTCAGGTTGATCAAAAGGTTGGATAATTTCATGATTCTCCCTCTCAGGATGTTTCTGCCAGACATTACGCAACGGAAACCAGACTGATTGCCGGTACCGGGCTATCCCTCCAACGCCGGCGCGCTGGGTGCGGCCCTGCAGGCCCAGCTAGCCATTTTTGACAGATTGGCTATACTGGCTTATCTTATTACCCAAATCAAGTGATTGGCCGCTAAAGAACTCAAGGATCACAAAGAAATGAGCTGCTTAACCGTAAGCAGGGGGTCGTTAACAACCTTCATCACAGTCGGAATACCTTCAGAGATTTAAGCCTGTTAGAACCAATAGTAAAAAAACCGGCTTGGTGTTTCGGGGACGTATGCGTAACTGTCTGCTTTTCTATTGTTTCTTAGTGCTCTTTTGCGGCAGATTGTTGTCTTCAGCAATATACCAGTGCCGGGAGCCGCCATGTTCATCGTATCCGTAACCTACCAGCAACCGCTCGAGGTGGTTGATCAGCACCTTGCCGACCACCTCGCCTTTCTTGACCGTTACTTTGCCGCAGGCACGTTTATCGCCTCGGGCCGTAAGGTGCCCCGTACCGGCGGTATCATTCTGGCCACCGGCGTCACCAAAGAACAGCTTGCTGCAATCCTGCAGGAAGACCCGTTCAAACAGCATGGTGTGGCCGGCTATGAAATCATTGAGTTTGAACCGAACCGTACCGGGCCGGAGTATACCTGGTTTCTGAAACTGTAAGGGGCTGACATGCAACACGAATTACGCAGGAAAGACCGGGAGATTGCTGAAACCGAGGCCAGGATGCTGCTGGAGCGTGGTGAGTACGGCGTGCTTTCCACCAGTGCTGCAGATGGCCAACCCTATGGTGTACCGCTCAGTTATGCGTTGCTGGATACTGCCATCTATTTTCACTGTGCCCTTGAAGGTCACAAGCTGGACAATCTGGCAGCCAACAATCGGGCCTCGTTCTGCGTAGTGGGGGCTACCGAGGTGTTGCCGGAAAAATTCTCCACCCGTTATGCAAGCGTGATTGTTTCCGGCAGGGTAACAGAGGCGCTGGATGCGGATAAACAGTGCGGTCTGGAAGCGCTGGTGGACAAGTACTGCCTGGATCACCGTGAAAAAGGTTTGCAGTACATTGCGGCTGATGCCGCCAAGACGCGGGTATTCAAGCTGCAGATTGACGGTATCTGCGGCAAGGCACGGCGCTGAGAAACAGCAGATGACGCATCTGGCAACCGGTCTATGCCGGTCACAGACAGGTACATGGTTGTGGCGGGGGCTGCTTATGGCATGCACAGCCGGCATTTTGTATCTGTCTCTTGTACCTGTTCCGCCAACGGTTAGTACGGGGTGGGATAAGTCGAATCATGCCCTTGCAATGGCTGTGGTGACGTTACTTGCCCACCGGTCTGCACCAGTTAAACCGTGGGCACTCTACTTTGCGTTTGGCTATACGTTGCTGCTGGGTGTCGCAATTGAGTTGTTGCAGGGATGGTGTACTACCACCCGTTCTGCTGAATGGCTTGATCTGGTGGCTGATCTGGTGGGCAGCGCAATAATGATTGTACTTTTAAGGTTTTACGGAAGCAGAACAACAGACAGAAGAATGAGTTTACCCCCGCCTGCCGTGTAACGATCATGCATTTCGAGCAAGATTTTTATCCTCCTGCCTGAAGGCCCGCATAATTTCACTTCTCCATACAGGACAGTCAACATTTACAGGAAAATTCGTGGCGGCATTTCAGTTTCTTGAGTCTACGGCGTTACCTGCCGATATAGTTAGCATTGTATATCGTTTGCAGTTCTCAGGAGGAGTTATGTTCACCGCCGCCACATGTACCACGCCCATGCCAACGGCATCTCCCTTGACCTTTTCAACCCGTTCCCTTGATCTTATGCAACGCAGGGGGGTTACCGATCAGGAACGTGAACGGTTTGCCGCTATACTTGCAACTGCCAGCAATGCCGGTGGTTGTAGCGATCCCAAGTCTTTTTTGAGTAGCCTTTCCACCGATGAGATGGAGATTTTACGGAAGGTCCACTGCCTTGCAACCCCGATTTCAGTGGCAGGGCTTGATTTTGAAGGTGCCTACAACCTGTTGATGGCGCCGGGTGAGGCAAAGGATCTTAATGACGATGGCCTGCTGGGAATAGGGGCAGGAAAAATCTGGGAGTATCCACCGCCAAACGCACCCGAGGCGGTCAAAAAGGCCTGGGAGGAGGTCACGGCAGGCGTGCCGGAATCAGAGAAGTGGCTGAAGATGGCCCCCTTTATGGCGGCTGCAGCCTGTGCAAACCTGAAGCCTGATTTAAGCGGTTTTTATGAGCCGGGGGAGACCGGTTATAAGAATATCTATAGCGATCCTGGCTTTAGCTACACCGGCCAGGTACGGGATATTTTGAGCATGATGGATCGCTTCAAAGGGCAGAATGATGCACACTATCAGGAAAACAAGGAATTTCTGCTTTCCTTTTTGAAGGAACTCACGGTCAACCACGCAGGCTAAGTTAGTTAGCCCACTGCCCGGCTGACAACTGCCGGATCAGCAGCGCCTCTTGTTCATCAATTCCCAGTGAGAGCAGAAAGGCATGGTGGGCCTGGGGGGCACGGCGCTCAAATTCAACGTGCCACTGTTGCATGGCTGCTTCGTCCATGCCTGCAGCACGCAGCATCTCGATCCAGGTCTGTTTGTCGATTGCAATCGCCAGCTCTCCCCCTGCCTGCAGATTCAGCATTCCAGCCAGCAGTTGCTGCTGGGCCTGCAGGTTTCTGATTTCATACCCGATCGCCTCCAGCCGTTGCCGGATGACCAGCTCGCTGCCATCTGCAGCGGTTGTCAGCAGGTGACGGATGGCTTCAATACCAAGCCCAGCCTGACGGTAGGAGCAGATGGTTGCAAGCCGTTCTTTGTCTGCAGTGGAATAGCAGCGGTAGCCGGCCTCACTGCGTCCGGTGGGTTGCAACAGACCAATCCGGTCATAGTAAAGCAGAGCGCTGCGGGAGAGGCCGAACAGACGTGCCAGTTGGGTAATGCGGTACATACGGGCTCCAAAAGGTACGGCCCCGAAAAACGGGGCCGTGTGGTGTTTATCTGCTTGCGGTACGGATCTCGGTAATCCGCTCTGCTGGTAATCCCAGCCATTCCAGAAAACTTTGATGCCCAGCCGGATTTTGTTCTTCAAACAGCCGGTGCCATTGGCGCATCGTGTCTTCGTCCAGGCCGATCTCCCTGAATCGTCTAACCCATTCTTCGACAGTTACCTTTGTGTGCATAGTCTGCTCCTTGTGATGATGTCTCTGTGTCGTGGCCATGACAAGGATTACGCTAAACTGTGAAGCGCTAGACAGGTCAAGATCTTTGTCGCTGCCAGTATTAATCCAGTGAGACAGTATGGGCTGGGTTGCTACTTGGCCGGTGCAGCGGGCTCTGACTGTTTTTTGCCCAGGGCGCGTTGCAGTTCCTTTGCATTAAGATGTTTTTCAAAGCCGGAGAAGTAGTTTGAAACCTCACCATTGGCCATAAGTCCCTGCATGGCCACCTGTCCCAGCACGCCAAAGCTCGCTTTAAAGGTGTCGTCTCCTTCAAAATCAACCGCTTGCCTGGTTTCATTCTTGCAGCTTACAGTAAGCAGCCGCATCACCAGTTTGCCGGTTTCCTTGTTGAGCTGCTCCCCCATCTCCGGTGTTACGCCGCTTAAGGCTTTGACATCGGGGTGAGTCGCCATGGCGGCAAAGATCCATTTGATCAGCAGGGTCTTGTCAGCCTCACTGGTGGATCTGACCAGGCATTTGGACATTTCATCGGTAAAAGGACCGGCATACGCGGTTGTTGCCATAACGGTAAGGGCCAGCAACAACATTACTTTTAATCTCATAACTACCTCCGTGGGGATCTTTGGATACAATGCGGATGTTCAGCACCGTTTTACTCTTGTTGTGTCCGCCATGCAAGCAGGCCTTAAACTGATTTGGGTCAGGTGGGTGATGACGGCAGGGTGACCGTAAAGCGTGCGCCGCAGCCAGGGGCGCTAAAAACCTCAATGGTGCCACCGTGGTTGCGGATAATGCCCCAGGATATTGCAAGCCCCAGGCCGGTGCCGTTCTGTTTGGTGGTAAAGAACGGTGAAAACAGCCGTTCCTGTTGCTCCGGGTCGATACCGGGGCCGGTATCGGCAATGGTAATGGAACAGGTCGCCTCAGGATCAGCCTCTGCGCTGATCGTAAGCCGCCCTTCATTCTCCATGGCCTGTAGTCCGTTCAGGATCAGGTTGGTGAAGACCTGACGCAGCTGCTCCCGATCCGCCTCCAGCTGGATGGCAGTCTGCTGGTAGCTGCGCTCTACATGGTACGTTGCCAACGGAATCTGATGACCGATCTGGTCCAGGATCTCATCCAGGAGATCCGACAAAGGAAAGTGACTAACCTGACGTTTGTCCTGGCGGGCCAGGGTCAGCAGACTGGAGGTGATCCGGTTGATCCGGCCGGCCTGGGTCAGGATCTCGCTAACTTCTTCCTGATCCTCTGCATCTGCAGGGATCGACATCTGCAGCAGTTCGGCATTGCCCCGGATAATGGCCAGCGGGTTGTTGATCTCATGGGCCACACCCGCAGAGAGCATCCCCAGCTCTGCCAGCCGCTCAGTGCGGGCCAGCTCTTTTTCCGTCTCCAGCAGTTGTCGGCTCTTTTCCTCCAGCTCAATGGTCCGCTGTTGTACCTTTTGTTCAAGTGTCTGGTTCAGGGTATTGATCTCCTCTTCCCGTTGCCCAAGCCGCTTGCCCAGGCTGGTGGTCAGCCCCACTGCCAGCAGGGTCAGGACCAGCAGCAGGGCGGCAAAGGTCAGGTTGAGGTTGTTGCGTAAATGGAGGTAGGGACGCTCAGGCAGGCCCACATACAAAGCACCGATCACCGTGCCATCCGGGTCACGGAGCGGTTCATAGGCGGCAAAATAGCGCTCATGCAGGACATAGGCCGGAGCAATCCAGCGTTCCCCCTGGTGTAGTACCTGTTTTGCCACCTCAGCAGAAAGCCTGGTGCCGGTGGCCCGTTGACCGTTTTCATCGGTAACCGTGGTGGCGATCCTGACGTCATCAAGAAAAATGGTGGCGGTTTCCCGTAATGTGCCATCCTGCTGTTGTGGCGCAATAACGCGGGTTATCCGGTCTGCCAGTTGTTCATTATTATTGAGCAGTTGACCGGCCAGCATGGCACCATTGATCTCTCCATCAGCACCTAAAATCGGCGTGGCGGCAATCAGAAACAGGCCGCGCTGTTCAGCGGTCTTGCTGGTTGGCACGGCATGTTGTGAAGGAAGCAGTGGAACCAGCATCTGGTCCGGCAGTAAAGGGTTTTCCTGGCCGGCCTGCAGGCTGGAAAACAACATGCTACCCTGGCTGGGTCGTCCGGCAAGGGCCTCGGCCACTGGTTTGAGATGGCGCAGGGTATCACCGGTCCGTTCCGGGTTGGCAGCCCGGTAGCGGACCTGACCGTAACGATCCACCACGGTCAGAAAGCTGAAGCTGCGGCTGCCGGACAGCAGTGGCAGCAGTCGGGCCAGTTCGGAGGCCGCTGGCCCTTGCAGACTGCGGGACAGATCCGGGCTGCGGCTGATCAGCTGCAGCCCTTCAGCCAGCCGGTTCAACTCTCCTTGGTACAGTTCTCTGGCTGTACCAAGGTCGCTGCGGGCCTCTTCCTGAGTCTGTCCGGCCACACGGGCGTTGATCAGGTAATTGCCAGCCAGCCAGCAGACCAGCAAGGCTGCTACCAGTGGCAGCAGGGTGGTCAGCAGCAGTCGTCTGCGGATAGAGGTCGGGGTGGCGTTCATGGGTTATTGAGCCTGGTATTCCGCCAGTTTGCGATCAAGCGTCTTACGGGATACCCCCAGGATCTCGGCGGTCTTGCTCTTGTGAAAGCCGGTCTGTTTGTAGACCCCCAGAATATGTTGACGCTCCAGTGCCTCCAGCGAAACCAGCGGTGTGGCTTCATCAACCCGAAGTGGAGTGGTCCTGCTGCAAACCGGTAGCAGGTCTGAAGTTAGCAGATGCCCCTGGGCCAGGATCACGGCCCGCTCGATCACATTCTCCAGTTCACGTACATTACCAGGCCAGTGGTAGCGGGTCATGCAGAGCAAGGCATCCGGGTCAATACCATGCAGCTCTTTTTTCATCCTCGCAGCAAAGCGGCGCACAAAGTGGCGGGCCAGCGGTTCTATATCTTCTGGCCGTTCCCGCAGGGGAGGCAGGGTCAGGGAAATAACATTCAGACGGTAGTAGAGATCTTCCCGGAAGCGGCCTTCAGCAACCTCCAGTTGCAGGTCGCGGTTGGTGGCAGCCACAAAACGGACGTCAACGGTGCTTGGCTTGGTGGAGCCGATCGGCATGAACTCCTTTTCCTGAATCACCCGCAACAGTTTGGCTTGCACCGTAGGTGAGACGTCACCGATTTCATCCAGAAACAGGGTGCCGCCATCCGCCTCTTCCAGCAGCCCCTTCTGATTCATGATCGCGCCGGTAAAGGAACCACGCAGATGGCCAAAGAGCTGGCTTTCCAGCAGCGAATCCGACAGTGCGGCACAGTTAAGCGAGATAAAGGGCCGTTCACGACGGCCGGAATTGCTGTGCACGGTGCGGGCAATCAACTCCTTGCCGGTGCCTGATTCGCCCAGAATCAGGATGTTGGCATCGCTTGAGGCCACCTGCAGGGTCAGGTCATACACCTCCCGGAAACGGGGAGAGGAGAAGACAATCGAGCTGTCTTCTCCGCCCCGCTGCAATTCTTCACGCAGACGGCGGTTTTCATCAGCCAGTCGATGGTGCTCCAACGCCTTGGCCAGCACCCCCAGGATTTTCTCCTTGGGAAACGGCTTCATCACGTAATCGTAGGCCCCCAGCCGGATGGCATGCACGGCGTCATCCACCGTACCGTGGGCGGTCATCACCACCACCGGCATGGCAGGTTGCAACTGCTGTGCCTGTTTCAGGATCTCAATGCCACTGATGTCCGGCAGACGTACATCCTGCAGTAACAGGTCAGCCGGTTCTGCAACAGGTGCCTGCAGCCGTGCCAGCAACGCTGTGCCACTGCTGAATGTCTCTATACTATAGCCTTGTGTTTTAAGGAGCTTGGCCAGATAACGCAGGATACCTTCTTCATCATCACAGATCAGGATACGGGGCATGGACTACTCCAAATCAATTTGGCCGCAAAAGGGCACAGTGAACTCAAAGAAAAGTCTTAAAACAGGAATCATACAAAAATTCAGGCACAGAAACAGATGAAGCGATAATTGGTTTAACGCAATAATAAGGCGTAGATTTTCAGGATATATGGTTTGTTTTTTGCGCTCTTTGTGTTCCTTCGCGGCCAATCGGTTTCTGGTTGCTGCAGTGCAAAGACAAAATGATACAATTCAGGACAAATGTATACAGTAAATTTGTCCGACCGTGCCGTAAACGACCTGCGCGTTTGCCTTAACATGCTGTATTTACTAGTTTGTCCATGTTGGCATAACTCCTGCTCTCTCCGCAGCTCGATACAGTTTGTATACAGGATAAACCTGCAAACTACTGCGGAGGTACGAATGAGTCAGCTAGGGCATTTTTTCGGCAACGGCATCAGTCGCCGGGATTTTATCAAGACCTGTGTGGCAACAACAGCAGTCATGGGGCTGCCGTTCAGCATGGCAGCCAAGGTGGCAGAGGCTGCCCAGGCACCGGATCGACCGCCGGTGATCTGGCTGCACTTCCAGGAATGTACCGGCTGCTCTGAATCGCTGCTGCGGGCCAATCACCCGGCCCCGGCTACGCTGCTGCTGGAGATGATCTCCCTTGATTACCACGAGACCCTGATGGCCGGTTCCGGTCACCAGGCTGAGAAGTCGTTGCATGATTCCATGAAGGCCAACCATGGCAAGTATATCCTGATTGTTGAAGGGGCGATCCCCACCAAGGAAAACGGCATCTACTGCAAGGTGGGTGGCAAGACCGCCCTGGAGTCGCTGCGCAAGGCTGCTGAAGGGGCAGCGGCCATCATATCGGTCGGTACCTGTGCCAGTTACGGAGGTATTCAGGCCGCTCCACCCAACCCCACCGGTGCCGTGGGTGTGCGGGATATCATCAAGGACAAGCCGATCATCAATATCCCCGGCTGTCCCCCTTCACCCTACAACCTGCTTTCCACGGTGCTGTATTTCCTGACCTTTAAAAAGCTGCCCGAGCTGGATGATATGGGTCGTCCCAAGTTTGCCTATGGCCGCCGGATTCATGAGCATTGTGAGCGCAGACCACACTTTGATGCCGGGCGCTTTGCCAAGGCCTATGGTCACGAAACCCATGCCCAGGGTTACTGCCTGTACAAGTTGGGATGCAAAGGGCCGGCCACCTATGCCAACTGTTCCGTGCAGCGCTTTAACGATGCCGGGGTCTGGCCGGTCTCTGTCGGGCACCCCTGTATTGGCTGTACCGAGCCGGATATCCTGTTCCGCACCGCCATTGCCGATAAAGTCCAGATCCACGAGCCGACGCCGTTTGACAGCTACGCACCGGTGGATCTGAAGGAGAAGGGCAAAGGGGCAAGCCCGGTTACCACCGGCGTATTGGGTCTGGCAGCCGGTGCAGCGCTGGGGGCCGGGGCTATGCTGGCCCGCAAACTGCCTGATGCGGATCAACCTGCTGAGCATGAGCAGGGAGGCGACCATGAGCCAAAAGAGTAGGCGCGAATTCCTGAAACTGGCAGGTCTGGCCGGTGCGGGGTTGATGGCCGCGCCTGCTGTGGCACTGGCGGGTCACCCGGTTGCCGGGGCTAATGATGAAGAGCTGGGGATGCTGTACGATGCCACCAAATGCGTTGGCTGCAAGGCCTGCATGTCAGCCTGCAAACGGGTGAATGGCGATTATGGGGCACTTTCCTATGAACAGGCCAAGTTTGATCCTGACAAGCTCTGGGATGCCCCCCAGGATCTGTCCGGCTCCACCCGTACCCTGATCAAGCTGGTCAAAGACTCTCCCAAGGAGTGGTCCTATGTGAAGTACTCCTGCATGCACTGCCAGAAGCCATCCTGCGTCTCGGTCTGCCCGGTTTCCGCCATGACCAAGGACAAGATCACCGGCATTGTGGATTACAACAAGAATACCTGCATCGGTTGTCGCTACTGCCAGGTGGCCTGTGCCTTCAACATCCCCAAGTTCCAGTGGGAAAAGGCGATCCCGCAGATTGTGAAATGTGACCTCTGCAAAAACACCAATCTGAAGCAGAAGGGGATCTCAGCCTGTGCCGAGGTCTGCCCCACCGGCGCGATCATGTTTGGCAAGCGTAAGGACCTGCTGGCTGAGGCCAAAAAACGGCTGGCCGAACATCCCAAACAGTATGTCAACCATATCTATGGCGAGCACGAACTGGGCGGCACCAATCACCTCTATCTGGCTGCACTGCAGTTTAAGAAGCTGGGCCTGCCGGAGCTGAAGGGAGAGGCACCGGCCGAGTTTTCTGAGAAGATTCAGCACACCATCTACAAGGGGTTTATCGCTCCGGTTGCGCTGTACAGCACACTCTGCTTTATCGCTGTCAGAAATATGAAGAAGGGGAATGGTCATACAGATGACCACAAACCTGAAGAGGGGGAAAATAATGAGTCACGATGAGTATCAAATTCACCGGGCCAAAATCCTGACCCCCTCCTTCTGGGTGCTGCTGACCCTGGCGGTGATCGGTTTTGCCCTGATTGCAGTCCGCTTTATCTGGGGGATCGGTGCTGTCTCCAACATGAGTGACGGCTATCCCTGGGGGATCTGGATTACCTATGACGTGGCCACCGGTACGGCCATTGCCTGCGGCGGGTATGCCGTGGCGATCCTGATCTACATCCGCAACAAGATGCATTACCACCCGCTGATCCGTTCAGCGGTGCTGACCTCGCTGTTTGGCTACGGTCTGGCCGGATTCTCGGTCATGGTGGATGTGGGGCGCCCCTGGAACGCCTATAATTTCTTTGTGCCGTCCCAGTGGCAGGCCAATTCAGCCATGTTTGAAGTGGCGTTGTGCGTTATGGCCTACACCACGGTACTGGCGATCGAGTTTTTACCGGCAGTGCTGACCCGGCTGCAGGAAACCAACTGGAGCCGGGCCCGCGGCTTTCTGGAGAAGTATCATGGCCGTTTCGGCCTGGATACCCCGGTGGTGCTGGAAAAACTGGAGAAGCTACGTCAGCGGGCTGTCTGGCTGCAACCCAAGCTGGATAAGGTGCTGATCTTTGTGATCGTGTTGGGAATTACCCTGCCCACCATGCACCAGTCGTCATTGGGGTCGCTGCTGCTGATCGCCTCCACCAAGCTGTATCCGCTCTGGCATACCGGTTTCCTGCCGCTTTTGTTCCTGATCAACTGCATGTTCATCGGCTACTCCATTGCCATTCTGGAGTCAATCATCTCCTCATTCGGCTTCAAGCGCCCCTTTGAGATTGATCAGCTCTCCGGCCTGGCTTCAATTACCCCATATCTGACCAGCATCTGGCTCTGCGTGGTGGTGGGCGATCTGGTCTGGCGCGGTCAGGTGACCAATGCCCTGCGGTTAGATTTCTATTCCGCCTTCTTCCTGCTGGAGTTCGGGCTGGTGGCCAGCGGTTCACTGCTGCTGTTCTCCAAGAAACGGCGCCAGTCGCCCCGCTGGTTGTTCATTACTGCGGTGTTGATCGTGCTGGGTGGTGCCCTCTACCGCTTCAATGTCTACCTGATCGGTTTCAACCCTGGCCAGGGCTGGCGATACTTTCCATCACTGGCCGAGATCCTGATCACCGTGGGTATTGTGGCGTTCGAGATCCTGGGCTACCAGGTGCTGGTCAAGCTGTTCCCGGTCCTGCCGCGGCTGCATGGGCATGAAGTGGTGGAAAAAGCATAACCCCATCAAAACAACTATTGGCCGCGAAGGAGCGCAAAGAACACAAAGATTGAGACAGGGGTTGAATCTGTAATCTCATGCGGATCTGATTCTAAAGGTTTTACTCAATAATGACTTTCTTTAAGTTCTATGTGTTCTTTTGCGGCTAACAAGATAAGGAGATCAAATAGATGGCACGAATTACAATTGACCCGATTACCCGCATTGAAGGACACCTGCGGATCGATGTTGAAGTGAATGGCGGGCAGGTCAGCAAGGCCTGGTCCTCAGCCCAGATGTGGCGCGGTATTGAGACCATTCTCAAAGATCGCCCGCCCCAGGATGCCTGGATCTATGCCCAGCGTTTCTGCGGGGTCTGCACCACGGTGCATGCTATCTCCTCGATCCGTTCCGTGGAGCACGCCCTCAAGGTTGAGGTGCCGCTCAACGCCCAGTACATCCGCAACATCATCATGGCCCAGCATTCGGTGCAGGACCACATCGTCCACTTCTATCACCTCTCAGCCCTGGATTGGGTGGATATCGTCTCGGCCCTCAAGGCAGATCCCAAGAAGGCCGCCTCCATAGCCCAGTCGGTCTCAGACTGGCCCGGCAACAGCGAGAAGGAGTTCAGCGATGTCCAGAAGCGGCTGAAGGCCTTTGTGGATTCCGGCAAACTGGGGATCTTTGCCTCTGGTTACTGGGGCCATCCGGCCATGATCCTGCCGCCGGAGATCAACCTGATCGCCACGGCCCACTACCTGAAGGCGCTGGACTACCAGCAGAAGGCAGCCCAGGCAGTGGCCATTCTGGGTGGCAAGAACCCCCATATCCAGAACCTCTGCGTGGGTGGCGTGGCAACCGCGCTTAACATGGAGAACATGGCGGCGATCAACATGGAGCGGATCGCCTACCTGCGGGCGCTGATGAGCGAGACCCGCGAGTTTGTCAAAAAGGTCTACTACCCGGACCTGCTGGTGATCGGCAAGGCCTACAAAGACTGGTTCAAACATGGCAAAGGGGTAGTCAACTACCTGGCCGTGCCTGAGTTCCCGGAAGATACCAAAAATACCAGCTTTGCCCTGCCGGGCGGTCTGATCATGGGCGGCGATGTGGCCAAAGCCCGTGTGATCAGCACCCATCAGGACCAGCAGCTGATCGGCAGCATCAAGGAATCAGTGGCCTGCGCCTGGTATGAAGGCAAATCAGTACTGCACCCCTGGGAAGGTGAGACCAAGCCTGACTACACCGATTTCCAGGAAAACGGCAAGTATTCCTGGTGCAAGGCGCCCCGGATTGACGGCAAGCCGATCCAGGTCGGTCCGATTGCCCAACTGCTGGCAGGCTATGCTGCCGGCAACCAGCGGGTGCGCAAGCTGGTGGACAGCACCTGCAAGGCAGCCGGTGTTGGTGTAGCTGATTTGCACTCCACCATGGGCCGACTGGCTGCCCGCGGCATCCGTGCCCACCTGCTGTCTGACCTGTCGCTGGAGTATCTGGACAAGCTGGTGGATAACGTCGGCAAGGGGGACAAGAGCTATGCCAACCACACCGAGATCCCGTCAGGTGAACATCGCGGCGTCGGCTTCCACGAGGCACCACGTGGTGTGCTGTCCCACTGGATGGTGATCAAGGACAAGAAGATCAAGAACTATCAGGCCGTGGTCCCCTCCACCTGGAACGCCTCACCGCGGGATGCCGAAGGCAATGCCGGTCCCTACGAGGCCTCGCTGCTGGGTAACCCGGTGGCCAAACCGGATCAGCCCCTGGAGGTACTGCGTACCGTACACTCCTTTGACCCCTGCATCGCCTGTGCGGTGCATACGATTGATCCGGAAAGTAAAGAGATCACCAAGGTGAAAGTGGTGTAAGAAGCCCCTTGATTGCCGCAAAAGAGCGCAAAGAACGCAAAATTCACACAGAAGGAGTAATGCACCGCAGAGTACACAGAGCAACGCAGAGAAAGGCATGAGGAAGATCTTTTTCCGGTTTAGATTCAAAACCAAATTTTCTTGGTTTTCCTCTGTGAACCTCTGCGACCTCTGTGGTAAACGCTTTTCTTTGAGTTCTCTGCGTTCTTTTGCGGCCATGAATGAAAGTAGGTATATATGAAAGTTCTGATTTTTGGTGCAGGTAATCTGCTGCTGTCCGACGAGGGTTTCGGGGTCCATCTGGTCAAGTATCTGGCCGACAACTACAACTTTGATGACGATGTAGAGCTGTACGACGGCGGTACCCTGGGTTTCATGGCCTCCCACAAGCTGGAGGAGGCAGACCGGGTCTACATGGTGGATGTGGTCACCACCGCCGGTGAGCCGGGAGAGCTCTACCGCTATGAGAAGGATGCCTTTATCGGTCGCACCATCCCGATCAAGATGTCCCCCCACCAGTTAGGGATTCAGGAGATGCTACTGCTGTCCGAGATCCGTGGCCGCTGCCCGGAGCAGGTCACCCTGTTCGGGGTGGTTCCCAAGAGCTATGAGGCCGGGATTGAGCTGTCACCGGAGCTGGCCGTGCGTCTGCCGCAACTGGCCACTATGATCCAGCAGGAGCTGCAGGCGGAAGGAATCAGGATGGAGGCCCGCTGCTAGCTTCCTCCATCCTGTAGTTCAACGAATAATCAGGGTATTGCTGGCTACTGACGGGATTTTTTCAGGTCGTCGTAGCATTTCCAGCGCTTGTAGTTGTTATCGTGCTGTTCGTTCCAGAAACAATCCACCGCCTGTTTGTCCGCCTTCCACTGTTTGTAGCACTCAAGTCCCTGGGGCTTGGAGCATTCTTCAACCAGCGTACAGCCACAATCCTCTGGTGTTGGGCCGCATTGTCTATCCAGAAATGCGGTCACGGTATCCTGGCCTTTGGGGCAGGTAAAGACCGGGCCGTTTTCCATGCAGGGGCCGATTGCTACACCAGGTCCAAAGAGCAGATCCTGACGGGACCAGCAGGCAGCTGCCTGTTTGCGCACCTTGCACTCTTCCGGCTCAACCGTGCCGGACAGCCCAAACTTGGGCTTACCGTATTTGGCACAATCAAGCATTTTGGTGGTGGTGCCGATCCGCACTTCACATTCCTTTGAGCTGCCGTTACGGCAACAGACGCTGGCTCTTTCAAACAGCCGGCAGCCGCACTTCTGCAGTTCAACAACATCATAATCCCAGCAGGTCCCCACCGGAGTCAGATATTTTTTCCCATTTAGCTCATTGGTGGGGCGCTGTCCACCCCTGCTTTTCAACTCCA